>NZ_JADEXH010000005.1:0-155017 GCF_015207205.1 Sphaerospermopsis sp. LEGE 08334
ATAACTTTATTCAATAAATTTATTCTTATTCACCAGTTAAGGATAGAAGTTTTTTATATCCTAGTCGTATGCCATTAACATCTACTAGGCGATCACCGGACAACTTGAGTAATCATCAGTTAAGGATAGAAAGTTTTATATCCCTAGTCAGTGACCATCCATTATGTCTATCCATCAAAAGTAATTCCCCACATACCTCACCCTGTTGCCTGACAAAAAAAAATATTTAGCGGTTCATAACGAGGTTAGTCAAGGTTACGAGGTTACGAGTACCGAATGGCTTGACCTTGACTTACTGAGTGAACCGCGTATCATAGCCAAGTCAGGTAACAGGGAACAGGTTACAGGGAATAGTCACCAGTTTTAATCAGAGTTACCAGTCAATTAGTCATGACTCAAGTTATTTAATAACTTTATTTAATAATTTTCCCTATAACCTACCAAATAAGCTAAAAATGCAGCTAAGTTATTAGTTCAAACGTACTATTTACAAGGGTTTTCTCAATAGTGAATACTTATTGACAACAGAAATTATCTAATTCCCTGTTATTTTGACCTGTACCGTTCAAAGGTGGAAACATACCACTAGAGTAACTATCGTGTCTTGTAGAGGAAAATAGCTGTAACCTAGATAGGGCAATCGTTTCAGGTAGTGAGTATAGCTGTACAAATTAGTATTTTTGTACTATTGGTAGAAAATTGGTAGAGATTTTGCCTACATAGAATACAAATGTACTTACTACAACAAATTACATACGGAAGTATAGACAATTGGTAGAAAATTGGTAGAGATTTTGCCTACATAGAATACAAATGTACTTACTACAACAAATTACATACGGAAGTATAGACAATTGGTAGAAAATTGGTAGAAACTAAGTCAAGAGAGTTTTTGACTTTCTACCATCTGTACCTTGAAAACTAAATACAGTAAGGTTTTTAGTCAGTGGAGTTAAGCGGAATCGAACCGCTGACCTCTTCAATGCCATTGAAGCGCTCTACCAATTGAGCTATAACCCCGTAGGTTGCATTAATAATTATGCCAGATTATTTCCATTTAGTCAACTGTGTTCGTAAATAATCCCGACCATTGTAGATGCGGCCGGGATAATGAATCACAAAAGACGGGATTAGATGTAAATCCTAGATTCTGCCGATGTTATGCAGTCCTAAGATAATACCAGCGCCTAGAATATGACCAAAAGCGGCAGTAGCAAGTATAGCAGGTAAACCAAAACCACCAAAGAATTGAGGTGCGGGTGCTGCGGGTTCAGCACTGGGATATTGAATTGTAAATTTACCAAAGGCGATCGCAATGATATTGGCGATAATCATAATGATGCCAACGGTAGGAGACCATTCTAGGGGTGTAGTTGCAGCAGCGATTAGAATAGAAGTCAACATCCGATTTTCTCCTCAGATTACAGAATTAGGGGCTGATAATCTTCATAATTACTAATAAAATTCAACAAAGATACCAATTTTGCAGCATTATTTAATATTTTTTCTAATTAGGGCTTGCTGAATAAACATGAAAAGATTACAGGTAAAGGGTCTTAGCCTGCTGGAAGTTAAAAAAGTGCAAGCTTTTACGGGATGGAAACTTAAAAACCTTGCATTTAATTCCTACTCAAAGGAAAAATCGTTCCTATCCAACTCTTGAAACTGTCACCGTGGCGTAGCACCGTGGCGTAGCACCTGTCATCACGACAAGACTTTCTCAGCAACCCCTAATTACTTCATAATTGGGGACTGGGTAATTGGTAATTGGGAAAATACAAATAATTTCCCCCTGCCCCTTCCCCAGTCAACAATCACCAGTCACCAGCGATTAAAGATCGCAGATCATTTACACTCAGAATAAGACTGATTATTTTTGAAATTTACTATGTCCTTGAGTCTTGACTCTTTACCACCTGCTTTAGCCAAGATTGTGCAACGTTTTCAACGTGCTTCTGACCCAAAAAGACGTTATGAACAATTAATCTGGTATGCTCAAAAATTACCAGAATTTCCCGAAGCTGATAAAATCCCCGAAAATAAAGTCCCTGGTTGTGTATCTCAGGTATATGTCACAGCTTCACTCAATGATGGTAAGGTGGTTTTTCAGGGAGATTCTGATTCTCAACTCACTAAGGGACTGGTAGCACTTTTAATAGAAGGATTAAACGGATCATCACCTACTGAAATTGTACAACTAACTCCTGATTTTATTCAAGCCACAGGGTTAAATGTCAGCCTCACACCTTCCCGCGCTAATGGTTTTTACAACATTTTTAAAACTATGCAGAAAAAAGCGTTGGAATGTGACAGGTGACAGGTGACTGGTGATTAGTGACTGGGGAAAATTTATAACCCAATACCCAATAACTAATAACTAATAACTAATAACTAATAACTAATGACTACTTTTAGTGTATTTACTGGAAAAGTACAAGAATTTCTTTGGAATTGGCAAAATCAGCCATTGCGGGTGGTTTATGAAACCAGAGGAGAGGGTTCACCACTTTTATTACTTCCTGCTTTTAGTAGCGTTTCCACACGAGGAGAAGTGGGAGAACTTGCCAAGTTACTCTCTACCCATTTTCAGGTTACTGCTATTGACTGGCCGGGTTTTGGTGAAAGTTCACGCTTGAGTTTAGATTACAATCCCGCTATATATGAGCAATTTTTAGCAGATTTTGTGAAATCTGTTTTTAATACTCCAATTATTGTGGTTGCGGCTGGTCATGCTACTGGTTATGTCTTAAAGCTGGTAGTTAAACAACCAGAAGCTATTTCTAAAATTGTCTTGTTAGCACCGACTTGGCGCGGACCCTTGCCAACAATGGGGGCAAATGCCAATATAGCTGCGATGGTGCGGGGGATGATAAGAGTGCCTATTTTCGGTCAAGCACTCTACAAGCTAAACACTACCCCATCCTTTTTAAGTTGGATGTATCGCCGTCACGTTTTCACCGATACAACTAAACTTACACCCGAATTTATTGCCGAAAAATGGCAAACCACCCAACAACCAAACGCCAGATTTGCATCTGCGGCCTTTGTCACTGGCAACATTGATACTATTCACAGTCAAGGAGAATTTTTATCCTTGGTTGAGTCGGTAAACGTTCCCATCATGGCAGTTATAGGCGCATCTAGTCCGACTAAATCGCGGCAAGAAATGGACGCTTTAGCAGGATTACAAGAAGTTACCAGTGTGATTATTCCTGGTACTTTGGGACTCCATGAGGAATATCCAGCAATTGTTTTTGATGCAATACTGCCATTTTTAACCAATATGTGTTAAACAGAGAATGATTCTCAATGACTGTCAGGAGTCAGGAGTCAGAATATTTGATCAATCACTAGATGATTAAATCCTGGTTTTTTGCGTCACTGTTAAAAAGCTGACTGCTGACTGCTGATAGCTGACAAACAAATTATCAAAATTGCTTTACATTGTTTGAAATTATGATGACTTCAGAAATAGCAAATACCGTACCCGTAACCGTTTTAACTGGCTATTTAGGCGCAGGAAAAACCACCCTCCTTAACCATATTCTCACCTACGAACACGGTAAAAAAGTTGCAGTTATCGTTAATGAATTTGGGGAAGTAGGCATTGATAATCAATTAGTAATTGATGCCGATGAAGAAATATTTGAAATGAACAATGGCTGTATTTGTTGTACAGTTCGGGGTGATTTAATCCGCATCATTGGTAATTTGATGAAACGCCGGGATAAATTTGATCATTTAGTAATTGAAACTACCGGATTAGCCGATCCTGCACCTGTAATTCAAACATTTTTTGTTGATGAAGATATGCAGAGTCAACTATCACTAGATGCAGTAGTTACAGTTGTAGATGCCAAACATATTTGGCAACATTGGGAAGCAGACGAAGCCCAAGAACAAATTGCTTTTGCGGATGTGATTTTATTAAACAAAACTGATTTAGTCACACCAGAAATTTTAGAGGAATTAGAAAAACGCATTCGTTCAATGAATGCAATGGCGAAAATTTACCGCACCCGAAATTCTGAATTATCAATGGATGCTTTATTGGGGGTAAATGCCTTTGATTTAGAAAGGGCTTTAGAAATTGATCCTAACTTTTTAGGTGAAGATGCCCATGAACATGATGAAAGTGTTTATTCTATAGCTTTAGTAGAATCAGGTGCAATAGATGGGGAAAAATTAAATGCTTGGATGTCAGAATTACTTAGCACCAAAGGAACTGATATTTTCCGCATGAAAGGCATTTTAAACATTGCTGGTGAAGATAACCGCTTTGTTTTCCAAGGTGTACACATGATTTTTGATGGTAAAGCAGATAGACCTTGGAAAGAGAATGAAACCAGAAAAAATGAACTTGTTTTTATTGGACGTAATTTAGATGAAGCCAAGTTAAAACAAGATTTTCTGGCTTGTATTGTTTAGGAAGTCAGGATGTAGGAGTTTAGCACTTTTGTACCCCTCCCTAACCCTCCCCTTGTTAAGGGGAGGGAACTGGATTTTATTGCTTCCACCCTTGTTAAGGGAAAGTGAACTGAATTTTCTTATTTCCCCCCTTGATAAGGGGGGATTAAGGGGGGTAAAAATACTGTATTTTACCAATCACAAATCACCAATCACCTAATATATGAACTTCACAACTAACAAACCTCAATTCACAAACTACTTTTCAGAAAATCTTACAGATTACATCACATCTTTAGCTTGGAATACATCAGGTGAAAAACTGGCTGTAATATCTGCTGCGGGAGAAGTTGTCATCTGGGAAAATGGCGAACTTACTCACTTACAAACAACTACAGGTAAATCAATAGACTGTGTAGCTTTTTCCGCAGATGGTAAATATTTAGCCGTGGGTGGACAAGATGGAAAAGTAAAGATTTGGCGAGAAAATCAATTAATTAAAACCTTAGAAAATGCCCCTGCTTGGGTTGATAAATTGGCTTGGAATAATACTAATAATCTATTAGCTTTTAGTTTAGGGCGTTATGTGCAAGTTTGGGATGCAGATACAGAAGAAATTGTTGTCACTCTTAACTTTGAAAATTCATCAATTTTAGGAATTGATTGGCGAAAAGATGGTAAATATTTAGCTATTGGTGGTTATCAAGGAGTGAAAATTTGGAATAGTCAAGATTGGGATGATGAACCTTATATTGTAGCTATGGGTACAGTTAGTGTAGCAATAGCCTGGTCTGGTGATGGTAAATATTTAGCGTCAGGAAATATGGATCGTAGCGTCACCGTTTTAGAATGGGAAAATCCTGATCCTTGGGTTATGCGTGGTTTTCCGGGTAAAATTCGACAATTAGCTTGGTCTGATGTGACAACTGCTACAGGTGCGCCGCTTTTAGCTGCTTCCAGTGTGGAAGGTGTGGTAGTTTGGGAAAAATCAGCGGATGAATCTTTAGGTTGGGAAGCGCGAATTTTAACCAATCATGTGGATATAATTAATGCGATCGCCTATGCACCCCAAAGTTTAATGCTTGCTTCTGCTGGTGCTGATGGGTGGTTATGTTTATGGAACGAAAATTGTGAAGTATCGCAAATTCTCACAGGTGTACGTGGGGGTTTTTCGACTTTAGCTTGGCACCCCCAAGGTAAATTTTTAGCCGCAGGTGGGGAACAAGGAGAGTTACTCATTTGGTCAAAAACTAATGACTAATGTTGAATAATTGGTTATGCTGTATCAGCAGCAGCCTTTAAGGGTGAACTATGAACATAACTAAAAACATAACTAAACTGATTTTTCTCGCTTGTCATCTGTTTTTAGCATCTTTGTTTTTGGTAGTAAGTCCAGCACAAGCATCTACTAGATGGAAGACTGTCGCTACTTCTGATCAGATTGTAGCGGCATCTGTACAACCAATTCCCGAATTAACAAAACCCATTGTCAAACAACAAAACCAGCAAATTTTCAATAATATTGGTTGCAGTTGTAGTGCTTGTACTCAATCTAATTTTCATAAGTTGCAAGGTAAATTACCTGGTGCTGACTTTTAATCAAGTTAGCAATTATGAAACAAAATTCTGGCACAGTATTACTCATTTCTGTGCCTTTATTACTTGCTTTTTTGACAGCATCCCAACTTTGAAAAAATAACCCCAGCTACACTAAAAAATCTCTTAAAATCTCTTACCTTTGTGTCCTTTGCGCCCTTTGCGGTTCAATCATATCAGGATATGGGAGCGTTTTATTTCGTTAGATCAACATAAATTTACACATTTGGAATGCTCCCTATTTTTTGATTTAAATTTAATTTAGAAATAGCAGTTATTTATGACAAAAAAAATCATATACAAGAATTTATTAAATATTGCCTTATTGGTGATTTCTCTGGGATTTTCTGGTTGCAACAATCGCAATTTCAATACCAGATATATTCAGTATAATCAGACGCAAAATATTAACAAAAATCTTCCTCAAGTAGTGGCAACTACCAGTGTATTATGTGATTTAACTAAACAAGTTGCGGGAGAAACAATAAACTTGACTTGTTTAATTCCTCCTGGTTTAAATCCAAGTATTTATGAACCGACACCAGAAGATATCCAAGCCATTGAACAAGCGAAACTTATTTTATATCATGGTTATAATTTTGAACTAAGTTTAATTAAAACTATTCAAAATGCTCAAAATAATGCACCCAAAATAGCAGTTGCTCAACGTGCTGTCACCACACCTGAAAGATTACGTAAAAATGGTAAAAGTTTCACTGAACCACATATTTGGCATGATGTGAAAAATACTATCAAGATGATAGAAGTAATTAATAGTAATTTAGTAAAAATATTACCGAAAAATAAACAAGAATATAGCAGTAATACTAGCGAAATAACTAAGGAATTAAACAAACTAAACAATTGGGTTCAGTCCACACTTGACACTATTCCTGATAAAAATCGCAAATTGCTAACAACCCATGAAGCAATGATTTATTATGTCAAAGCTTATGATTTACCCTATAAAGGTAGTTTACCAGATATTAATAATGATGATAATTTAACAGATACAAAAGTGAAAAATTTAGCCCAATATATTCAAAAAACAAAAGCACCAACAGTTTTTGCAGATACAACAATTAATCTTATGTCACTGCAACCTATTACCAGCAAAGCAAATGTGAAACTTTTTGATAGACAACTTTATATTGATGGACTAGGTAAACCTGGTAGTGATGGAGAAACCTATCAAAAAATGATAGATGCAAATACGCGGAGTATTGTTGAAGGGTTGGGAGGTACTTATTTGAAATTTGAGCCAAATATTGGTAGGTAAACTGGGGACTGGTGACTGGGTAATCAATTTTATTTTTTCCAATTACCAATTACCAATTACCAATTACCAATATAACTAAACACCTAAAGGAGATTTTACCCTTTGTCTTTTTCCAGTTGCAACTAACCATTTACCACCAGAAGGGGCTGAGGTGACACCCCGACGCACAGGTTTAACAGGAATGTTATTTACTAATTCAAAATCTAATTGTGACAAAATTGTGGCTAAAACCAGCTTTATTTCAAATAGTGCAAATGACATTCCTAAACATTTACGATTTCCACCGCCAAAGGGTAAATATTCATAAGGTGCAAATTGTTTTTCTAAAAATCTTTCTGGTTTAAATTTCTCTGGTTCGGGATATAAATCTGGTCGGCGATGGGTTGAATATATGCAGCCTACTAACCATGAACCTGGGGGAAATTCATGACCCATAATTTCTATTGGCGATTTGACAATTCTCGGTAAGGTAATCATGGCAATAGGATAAATGCGGAGGGTTTCGTTACAAACTGCCGTTAAATAAGGTAGGCGGAAAATTTCGTTTTTATCTGTATTTTCATCCACACTATCTAACTCATGCAGCAGCTTTTCTCGCACTTCTGGTAAATTGTGAATCCAATATAATGCCCATGTAATTGCGGAAGCTGTGGTTTCATGACCTGCTATTAATAAAGTCATTAATTCATCTCGCAATTCTACATCAGTCATTGCTTCACCATTTTCGTATCGCGCTGACATCATCAAAGAAAGAATATCAGTTCGATTGGGATCAGGATGATCTCTGCGTTCTTGAATTTCTGCATATAATAATTGATCAATTTTTTCCCTTTGTCGTAAAAAATAACCCCAGGGACTCCATTCTCCCAAATCTACTTGTAGTGCTGGGAAAAAATTAACGGCTGCTCGTAGGGGAGTATCACCGAAATTCAAAAGTGAACAAAGCAGCTTTTCTAATTCTCTAAATCTTTCTCCTTCACAGATACCAAATACTGTATGTAAAATCACTTTTAGAGAAATTTGTTGGATTGATTCTCTGACAGAAAATGGTGTACCAATTTGCAAATTGCTGATGGCTTCTTTGGTAATATCAGTGATAATTTGACCATAAGCTTTCATGCGATCGCCATAAAATGGAGGTGTTAATAATCGCCGTTGGCGTTGGTGTTCTGTTCCACTCAGCAACAATAAAGATTTTTCCCCCAATAAAGATTTTAAAAGTTGTGAACCTCTAGCATCTAATTTTTCTAGAGAAGCTGCAAAAAGTTCCTGAATTGCTTGGGGGTTACTAATAAACACAATGGGTTCTTTACCAATAATATATGCTTGGAAAAAATCACCATAATCTTTGGCATTTTTTTCCATAAATCCCCAAGGGTTGAATAACCATTGGAAGCGTTGGATAAATTGGGGGGTTGTGGGACTAGAGAAACTTGGCATAACACAAAAGATTAAAAATGATTTCTTACTAGATTAACAAATATAACCATAAATGCCAAATATTTATAAAAAATCTATCTTGAGGTTATTTCTACTTATTTCTATTGATGAGTTTGAATAATTTTAATGTCAGGAGTCAGCAGTCAAGATTCAGAAGTTATTAATGTTGACTTTTGACTTAATTTATCTCCCCCTCTCCGTCATCTCCTCTGTTACCTGATCTTTCCTATTCTCTCCTATGTATTGTTACCCAATGAGAACCAATTTGTATTTTTCTTTCTGCCATTATTTGTTTAAATAAATCTGTAGTTAATGCTGCTTCTACAGGTAAAACTCCGGGGTGTTTCAATTTACCTTCTAATAATAATTTGGCAATACTACCAGTACCTAAACCAGAAGCAATGGCTGTATTTTCATGGAGTAATGTAGAAACATAAGTCGCTGTTTTACTATCTTTTTTTCCTGTGACTTCTGCGCGTACTGCTACACCAATTCCAGTCAAGATATTAGTAAAATCGGTCATGCGATGACTAACATAAGATAAAAATTCAATGGTTTCAGTTTTCTGCATTAACCATTTAGGAAAAATATGGGCGGTTATCCAAGTGAGATGATTATAAAAATCTGGAACTGAGCCAAATTTAGTAATTACAGTTTTGACAGTGGGAAAAGAATGGGGTAATGTAATAGTTTCTGGCATATCAAACCAATAAACTCCACTGCGTTTATAGGGTATGGGAAAAGTCAGTTCTTCTCTATCGCTATAGGGTTCAATTAAATGCCATTCACCATTGATCCAAGCTTCAAAAGAATGTTGTAAACCTAAAAAAGTGGTTCGCATTACGGTGACACCAGCACCACCAGAACCAGATACTAAATAACTTAAATGGATTTTTTCTGGTATATCAAATTGTTCGATTCCTTGACGGACTAAACTGTTAGAAATACCGGGGAAAATCCCCGTGTTAATAATTGCGGTGACACCAGCATTAACCGCTTTTTCATGTAATTTTAGAGCTTTTTGGGTGTAGGAACGGTGATCACTGACATCAAGATAATTGACACCTTGATCAATGCAGATTTCTAAAACTTGGGTGTCTCGATAGTGAAATGGTCCTGCACAGTGGATGACGAGGTTAGAGTTGGCGATCGCCTCTTTTAATTTTTCCACCTCACTCAAATCTAAAATCAAAAATTGCTCTCTTCCTCCCGAAGACAAGTTGACACCCTTTCCCGTCTCTGGGGAACGTCCAGTGATGGTAATATTTGCCTGGGTGTGGCTGAGAATATCATTAGCAACTGCGCTACCAATGCGTCCCCTTCCACCTAGTATCAATACACGATCTGTCATGATTAAATTTTGGACAACATTCTGACAATATTATTTTTATTCCACCATATTTCTGTACCTTTTGTCATCAGTTGTAAGTATGATAAGAATGTTAGGGTTGAGCAATGCTAAACCCCTACTCCAAGGAAATATTCATACTGTTGATGAGGGGTATTTCCTGTGCTTACTTATAGCTATTTTTTTAATTATATATTACACAGCTTACTTATTTTTATAAGTTATGTTAAAATATAAAATATCCAAAAACCATGAATAAAACTATGTCAGAAACAGGATTAAATTTATTCATTACGATGGAGTTACTAATTAACTCTTTAAATGCACTAAGTTTATCAGAAAAGCAGCAACTTTGGCGGATTATTGATGAAGCGATCGCTGATGCTGAAGAGGAAAGTTGGCGAGAAGATGAAGAAACTAAAAAAGAAATTCAATTAGTCCGTGAGGAATATGCGAATGGGGAATATATGACTTTTCAACAGTATCTAAATCAGAGAAAATAGATACTATGACTTATGATATTATTATTACTAAATCTATTCAGAAACAATTAGATAATCTTCCTAGTAATATACAAGAGCGTGTATATACAGCATATTTCATATCCATGAGGTACAAACTCAAATCATAAAACCCTTGTGGAACAGGCATCCTGCCTGTTAACCTTGTACCTCATTTACCTCGAAACTGCTGTAAGAAAATTTCGCAACTTGCAGAAGAACCTCGTCCTGATGGAGTTGTCAAGTTAAACGGATATGATAATGAATATCGAATTAGAATAGGAGATTATCGTCTAGTTTATGAAATTCAAGATGAGAAATTAATTGTTTTAATTATTCAATGTAAGCATCGTTGTGATGTTTATAACAAATAAACGATGTTGGGTTTCCTTACGTCAACCCAACCTACAAACTACTTTTTAAGACCTTTAATAAATTCTGTTCTCCCATCAATAATGGAAGGTGTTAAAACACAATTCACTAACAAATCTATATCTAAATCTGGTAATAATTCACTTTGATTAATTGGTTCATAATTATCATTTTTCAGATGATATAGGAATAATTGATCATTTTCCCAAAACCAGACTTCGGTAATATTAAACCTTTTATATTTTTCTAGTTTATCAAAACTACCACTGGTAATATTAACCTCAATTGCTAAATCTGGATTGGATTTTTTTTCTCCGATATAATAAGATTCGTCAGGTTCAAAGGAAGCATTCTTTTCTTTTGCACGACGAGTAGCACTACCGACTGGGATAAAGTTTATCCCTTTTTCACAAAAGTATAATTCTAGTAAAAAACCAAGAATGGTTTTAATCATTTCGTGTTGTTCACCCAGTGTCATAAATTCGATGCACCCATCAAGATAAGTTATCCGCAAGTTTCCTGCATCTGCGGTTAAGGTTTCTATGATTTCAAATTCCTTCCAGGTGTAATAACCAGGTAGAAGAAATCGCTGTTCGGAAATTGTGGCAGTTTTGTCTAAGGTTTGGATAGTCATAGTAAATATATGTTTATGACTTTAATTTTGATTATAACTCATAGTAAGAAACCTAGTTATTTATGAAATATTTTTTAAATTTCACTTTCCCAACCTAATTCTAATTCATCAACCAACTCGCAAGCTACCTATCCCAATAAGAATAGTTATATTTTGCATTGATTTCTAATGCTTGTATAACTTCTGTTGTGTTAATTGATTGAATTGAAAAAGTATTGACTATATCTGATATAATAGTCATTGCGTCTGCGGTAAATGTAAATTTTTTTCTGGTTAAAACGTGAAATAATTCACCTAATACCTGAGTGCTAACTAGCAGAGATGAATAATTATTTTTAATTATTTCTGCAACTTGTTGAGATTTTTGAGGAGGATTTTTAGCATAGAGATAAATCCACAAATTGGTATCGAGAAAGATATTATTTTTCATGGTTATCTCTCAATTATCTGTCATAAATTTCTTCTCGATTAAATTTGTAGTCTGGGGAAAGTGGGAATGAGTAGTTATTGACTCTCGCTAGAAATTTCTGTATTTTTGATTCTTGAGAATCTGTTAGTTGTGCAGGTTCGCTGGGTTCAAGAATCATAATTTGTTGTTCTTCAGTACATAGTATGCAAAATCAATCTCAAAAAACTGCGGAAGGCTTAATATACATAAGACATAAGCTACAGATATTGGATATTTTTACAAAAATTGCCTCTTTACCCTGTTCCCTGTTCCCTGTTAAGAGTTCCCTCTTTCAGACTGGTAATTTAGCATAACAAGTACGGTAGAACCTAATTTGTATGGTTTTACCTTCTAATTCGGAACTTAGTTTTTCATTCAAAATAAGTTCACCGTTGGTACAGGTTGCTTGGATAATTTGCAGCATTATGAATAACCTTAAATCCTATATAAAATTTTTCGGTATGATTCTATTATAAACTACGCACGATAATTCTCAGGTGAGGTGAATATTTCCAAGTGTATCTGTGATGGTTCTATTATCTTCTCTTATTTACATGATGGTTGGTGATGGTTGGTTGAGATGATGTGAACAGATACAGGGTTTTTGGGTTGTAATTTAGGGTTATTAATATTGTTGGGTTTCCTTACGTCAACCCAACCTACAAACTACTTTTTAATACCTTTAATAAATTCTGTTCTCCCATCAATAATGGACGGTATTAAAACACAAGTTACTAACAAATCTATATCTAAATCTGGCAATAATTGACTGTGATTAATTTGCTCATAATTACCATTTTTGAGATGATATAGAGACAATTGATTATTTTCCCAAAACCAGACTTCAGTAATATTAAACCGTTTATATTTTTCCAGTTTATCAATACTTCCACTGGTAATATTAACTTCAATTGCTAAATCTGGATTTTCCTTTTTCTCTCCTATATAATAAGATTCATCAGGTTCAAAGGAAGCACTCTTTTCTTTTGCGCGACGGGTAGCACTACCTAAAGGGATAAAGTTGATCCCTTTTTCAAAAAGATATGCTTCTATCAAAATAGCGATAATTTTTTTGATATTTTCGTGTTGTTCACCAAGTGTCATAAATTCGATGCACCCATCAAGATAAGTTATCCGCAAACCTGCTGCGTCTGCGGTTAAGGTTTCTATTGTTTCCAATTCCTCCCAGGTGTAATGGCCAGGTAGAAGAAATCGCTGTTCGGAAATTGTGGTAGTTTTGTCTAAGGTTTGGATAGTCATAGTAAGTTTATGTTTATGACTTTAAGTTTTATTATAACTCATGGTGTCAGGTAAGGAAATATTGATACTTTTCATGAGGTTATTTCCTGAATGTTGTTTTCTATATTATGGCGGTTTTTGTCATTTTCTGCCATTGAAAAAAAACTATTGATTATAGTTGGTGATGGTTGGTTTTCCTTGCTTCAAGCTAACCTACTGATGTATAATAATTTTAAATATTAATTGATTATCAAGGATAAATCAAATGACCGTTGAAGAAATTATTATCATAAGGTAAAAATATTACCTCCTGATAAACAACAAGAAGCCTTAGATTTTGTATAATTTTTATTAGCAAAAATCCAAAAATAAGGGTTATCTAATCAAACAAAAAAATCAGGTATTTCCGGTTTAGCTATGGCTCAAGAATATGTTTGTTGTGTGGAAGGACCTGATGATTTATCTACTAATAAAGATTATATGAATGGTTACGGTGCATGATGAGAGAATGTGTTTTATTAGATACGAGTCCTTTTGTGGCTATTATTAATCGTCGTGATCAGTTTCATGGTTGGATAACAGCACAATGGGATAATATTGAACCTCCTTTATTAACTTGTGAAGCGGTAATTTATGAGGCTTGTTTTTTGTTAAGAAATATCCTTATGCTTTTTAAGGTGATATCCAATTCTCTAATTTTAGTTCATAAATTCGGCTATAATGACGAGTGTTGTTAGTGACTAAAGTATATTTTTTGGTAATTGCAACACTAGCAATTAATAAATCAAAATCTGCTACTGGTTGTCCTATTTTTCTAAGTTCGGCTTTTAATTCCCCAAATTTTTTGACTGCATTATTGTCTAAAGCTATCACGTCAATATTTTGAATAAAGTTTTCTGCACGAGTTAAATTTTCTGTCACTTTTTGAGAATTGTAAGCACCAAAATATAATTCAGCGACGGTAATATTACAAATACAAATATTTTCCCATCCTATTGTTTGAATTTTATTGGTGACAGAAGTAATATTTTTTAACCAGTAAATGCAGATATCTGTATCTAATAAGTAAATCATAAGCTAATATCAGAGTGGGAAATAGTACGACTTTCATAAATTTCTTTAACTATTTCTTCTGCTGTGCGTTCATCTTCCCAAACACCATATTTTTCTATGAATGTGTTTAATGCATGTGGTTGTGATGTGGTTATATTTTCTGGTTGTGGATAACGTTTTTTAAGTAGTTGAATAAAATCAATGAGTAAGATTTGTGCTTCTTCGGGTAAGCTGTTAATTTCTTGAGATATTTCTGCAATTTTGATATCCATAATTACTACCTTTTTGTGGATTATGTTAATTATATTGTATTTTCTGATTCTAAGCTAATTACACCTATTAAACACGGGTGGTTTGGGTGATGTTGGGTTTCCTTTAGTCAACCCAACTTTTTAGCTACTTGTATTCTAAAAATTCATCTACGGTAATTCCTGCTTGTCTAATTAAACTTCTCAATAAACCCGGTGCTAGTTCTTTATGATTGGGAACTGATAAAATAGGTTTTGATTCGTGCCAAAGTATGATATGACTTCCGGTTTGATGGTCTACAACATAGCCAAAGTTTTCAAAGATTTTGACTGCTTGTTTACCGGAGATATTTGATAAACGTCCCATTTATACTAATACTTCTCCTACAAAAGATTGAGATTCTTTTGGTACATAGGGTTTACCATGTTTTTCTAATACATGAAGATAGCCTTTTATAGCATCTTTGATATTTGTAATTGCTTCATCTAAGGTTTTACCTTGACTGATGCAACCAGGAAGTTCTGGTACTTCAGCAATGTAACCTTCGTATTCTGAATCATAGGTGAATATTACTTGAAATTTCATAGTAGTATAGCCGCTCAATTATAAATTTCTCTTCTGTGTCCAACTCTATCAATAAAGATAATTCTTTTTTCGGCATCAAATTCATAAATAACTCGATAATCTCCAACTCTCAGTTTAAAAAAACCGGATAAGTCAGCAGTCAAGGGTTGGGGTGTAATTTGGTCGAAATTTTCAGCTAACCAGTTAATTTTATTAATTATTCTTTGACAAACTGATTTTGTCAATTTTGCTAAGTCAGCTAGTGCTTCCGGTTCATACTCAACTAGGTAATTCATCTGTTTTCTAATCCTAGTTTTTGCATAACTTCTGCGGTGGAAATACCTCTTACTCCTGTTTCTCTGCGCTTCCGAATTGCTAATAATTCTTGTTTAAAATTATCTTTGATAGTTTGGTTTGTATCTGGGTCTGTTAGCAGTTCTTCTATGGTTTCTCTAACTGTTTCTCGAATGAGGTCTTTAAGTTGCTCAATAGTGAGTTCGTTAACTTGCATGGTGGTGACTGAGTTAAGGGTTATTTCTCAATTTTAGTTTATCCCGCACTGCTTGACGAATATCTTCCCAGTCTTGTGCTGTCATTTCTGTTGCTTCTCCAGAGTTTAAACCTTCTAAAAGCATGGTTTGTAGTTGTTCTTTTGCTCTTTGTTTTTGGTCTTGTCGCACTAATTCCCGAAAGTATTCGCTGACGCTGCTGTAACCACCTTGCGCTACGAGTTCTTCTACGTAAGCTCGCATGGTGTCAGGTAAGGAAATATTTATGCTTTTCATAAGGTGACTTTTTGAATGTTCTTTTCTATATTATGGCAGTTTTTGTCATTTTCTGCCATTGGTAGAAAAAACTATTCTTGATAGTTGGTGATGGTTGGGTGGTTTGGGTGATGTTGGGTTTTCTTGCACCAACCCAACCAACTTACTAATTTCCGCAAATATACGCTTTTGGAATGTTATACTTTAAAATCAGATTACATAGAAAATAAACATGAACGCTAATAGCCAATTTAAAGAACACGAAATAACAACTTGTTGCGCTTTAAGATTTGATGGGTACAAATACCGACAAGAAACAGGTTTTGATCCAAAATTAGCATTTGACAAACTTTTTTTGGGTGAAGAGGTAGGAGAGTTAGACGGTTTAGCAGCAATGTTTTTTCTTCAACGGGAACTTTGTAAATGGGGTTTAGTATACGAGACAGAGGACAGTAAATATTACAAACTTTACAGAAAGTTATTTCTTAAATATGTAGATTCAGAAATTCCAGTACAATACAGAAACGAAGAATGGTATAATAGATGGCAAGATGAGTATAAACCTCATATTGTTGAAATTAAAAAATTTGTACAAAACATTTATCTAAATAGCATAAAAATGAGCATGGAAGAAATCATCATAGATAAGGTAAAAATGTTACCTGCTGATAAGCAACAAGAAGTGTTGGATTTTGTAGAATTTTTATTAGCAAAAATTCAAAACTCAATGAGTAAAAAAGGCAAGTTTATTGATTTTTACCTCCCGTATAGTCAAGATGGTAATCATATTTCTGCAAAAAGCCAAGCAGAAAAAATATTGCAGGAAGCCGATACATTGCTGAAAAAAGGTTCTTTTGGTGTTGCTATCATATATTCTGCCAATTATGACCAGACTAAAACTATTAGAAAAACCTACGCAGAAGGTGGATATAAAACAGGAACTTCAGGTGCAAATCAGGCTAATGTGATGACTGAGATGGAAAAACTGTTAGATACTAACTATCAGCATTTACAAGGTAAAATTCGGATAGCTCCCATTACTACTATGACCTTTTTAGACTTTGATGGAAAAGATCATATAACAGTGGTAAAGGATGATTTAGCTCAGATTCAACAAATGCTGGAAAATGGATGGGATATATTGGGCTGGCAAAATCAGACTACTATCAAAAGCAAAAATAAATACGCTGTGGGTGGTGGTGTTGCCAAATTATCTGACGATATTTCAAATGAAATTCAATCTACTTTGCTTTCTCTAGCTTCTCAATACAAATAAAATAATTTGTGGGACAGAATAATTCAGTTAGCTGAACTTTATTAAGACTGTCCTACAATTATCAGAAAACTTGACAACCATATTTAAAGATTACATTCTTCACATCGAGAACAAAGACAAAAGTAAGCTTCTTTAGCTTTATCTAATGTTGGACTGGTTGCCATACCCCAAGCCAGAATGGCAGGAAGATGACCAATAGGAGCTTTGAGTGTAAAATTTAAAGCAGCATGAGCCGTATTCCATTTTATTTTGCCCATAAAATTTTCTAAACATTCTGAGATTTGCTCATAGTTTCCATTTTTTTGAAATCCCAGTTTTTTCAAAATATTTAGCTGAACACTATACCCAAAACGACCCTTACTGTATTTAATCCAAAGATTATTAATAGTATGTAGATGTGAGCATGGTATATTAACGATTTCTTCAGAATTTAACCATGTAGAATCGTAATATTCATAACCGCATAAAGATTTCAAAATTTCAAATGTTTCTAAGTCAGCTTCCCGCCATTTCTTGGCTGCTAATAAATCCTCTAACTTGTTGTAGTCTACATAATTTTTCAATTCAAATAAATGAGATACATGATTACCACCATTAGACTGTACAGTAGCGATATGAATTAAATCTGTATAACCTATAGGTTCTCCTGTACGAAACCAACAAAATGTCCTTTTTTTATAGATATCATAATTTTCTTTTTGAGAGTCAATCAGCATCCACAAACAGGGTTTATCCTTTTGCATTTGTACAGCAATAATTTGAGAATCAATCGGTATATAATCAAGTTCAAATTCACCACTATCAGGTAATTCATATTTTTTAATAGTTTTTAAATTTTGTGTAATTTTTTTTTGCTGTGTAATTTTTTTTGGCTTGTCATAAAAAACGTATTCATCTGGAACATAGGAAAATTTTAGTAATGACCAAAGTTCGATAGGCTCTAAATCTTCATCAATTGGATTATCTGTTTTAGCGAATGCAACTATAGGACAATCACCATCTGTACCGATTTGAATAATTTTTTCCCCCGTGTTTCTAGTTCCTAACTCTAAGAAATTACTTGGACTGAAAAATACGCTATCTGGCCATTCATCTCTATTGATTATCGGCATTTCATCTCTCCAGTTGTTAAAATATGAGAATATCTAACCTATTTTAAAAGCCTTCTCATGACTCATAATAACCCAGCTAGTAAGGTGCGTTATGCTGTCGCTAACACACCCTACAAGATATGATATTAATGCACCAACTCAATAGCCCGCTTAGTCAACGCTTCCGCAGTCAACCCATTAAACGCCATCAACTCACCCGCACTAGCGGTAGTCTCCCCACGCTTCCAAGCGAAAATGTCTCGCTTACTGGTACTGCGTAACATAATCGGTTATAACATCGCACCAGCACCACCCACCAATTAACGCATGACTTAAAAAGCGGTTATTCAGTTTCAAAAAATTCTTACCTTGGGGTCGGGAACTCTAAATTGTGAGCAAGCCTATTTCTCGTTATTCACGTTTTGTAGACCGCATCCAATTTTATGCTCCAAGGAGTACCCAAGGCTCACACTATACATATTACACCCAATCAAAGCATTTTCAGAAATTCTTCTGGTGACAATGCTGGCACTAAAGACCCTACAAAATCAACCTTATTTCTTGTGACAATTATTTCTGCACCTGCTGTTGTTGCTGCTGCACTTGTCACCGCATCTTCAAAATCTTTAATTGGACTTTGTAAAGCTTGGTGAATTACACTATCTGTAACGCTGGCAATTTGCAGATTTTGTAATAAAGTTTCTATTAATTTTTTGGCTGCATCGCTACCAATTTGGCGACGTAAAATATAGAATATATTTGTGATAGCGTGTCCTGAAACAAAGCCTTGGACTTGTTTTCTAATAACTGTATTTAATGCCTGTGTTGAGAAAACAACAAACGGTTGACGTTGTGCTAAAATATCAAGCAAAACATCGCTGTCAAATAATACTTTTTTCAACTATATTTCTCCTCTAAATAATCAATATAACTTTCTTCTGTATTTTCTGATTCTAAGCTAATTACACCTATTAAACTTTGAGTCCAGGGATCAAGTTCAGATAAGTTTTCTATGGTGGGTTGAGTAGTAGAAGATAGGGTTTCTTGTTGAATTGATGCTAGTACAGTTTGTACAAGATGCCAACGTTCTCTGATTGGTAATTTTAATACCTGTTCTTGCAATTGTTGTAATTCAATCATGATTTTGTTGTTAATTTTATTATTCCTATTCTAACAGATGCTTACATAATAGTGATTTGTGTTCCATATATTTGGTAATGGTTAGGTGGTTTGGGTGATATTGGGTTTTATTGCATCAACCCAACCTACTCACTAACTTAATTATGAACTTACTAAAACTTCTGTTTCTCGGTCTAAAACTGTAAGTGCTTCTTGAATTAATTCAACTTCACGAGCTTCAAAAAGTGATTCACCGCACTGCTCACAAACCCATGCAGGAATAGCATCCCAAGAGATATGATAGCCTTTTCTATCAATGGTAAAAGGGGCTGTTCCTCGGTGCATTTTACCTTTACAATATAAGCATTCCATTTTAAATTCTCCTTTTCAAATCAGATGACCATTGTGTTGCTTCAGGAATGTAAGCGGTGATAATTGCTAGATATTCGTCTTTTGGTGAACAAACTACATGAATTGCTCGGTTATTGTCTCCAAAACCTAATATTAAACAACTATGACCTCTTATATCTTCAGGATAATCTTCTATGACTTCTCCTGTCATCACTATTGACTGAATTTCTTTGGTTGTGATCATGCGTTCTGGACGTGATATTTGTCGGATAGTGTGAGGAAGAAATAATAGGCGTTTAGCTGCTGCTTCTCTGACTTGCTCATGAATATTATCAAATGACACATTAAGTTGTAGATAATTTTTCCTAGAGTGTAATTTTAAACTATATTGTAAACATCACTGCTAATTTGCACCTTGATGTTTGTTAGTCTTGTGATTAATTCTTTCCCGCACTGTTTGACGGATATCTTCCCAGTCTTGTGCTGTCATTTCTGTTGCTTCTCCAGAGTTTAAACCTTCTAAAAGCATGGTTTGTAGTTGTTCTTTTGCTCTTTGTTTTTGGTCTTGTCGCACTAATTCCCGAAAGTATTCGCTGACGCTGCTGTAACCACCTTGCGCTAACAGTTCTTCTACGTAAGATCGCATGGTGTCATTTGTAGTCTGGGGAAAGTGGGAATGAGTAGTTATTAACTCTCGCTAGGAATTTCTGTATTTTTGATTCTTGAAAATCTCTTGTTTGTGCAGATTCGCTGGTTTCAAGAATCATAATTTGTATGGTTTTACCTTCTAATTCGGAACTTAGTTTTTCACTTAAAATAAGTTCACCGTTGGTACAGGTTGCTTGGATGATTTGCCGCATTATTAATTATTTCAACTCCTAAATTAATTCATTTGTTTATGATTTTATTATAGCCTATTGCTATTAGCTATAGTCTTTGTAAATTTTCATGAGGTGGTTTTCTGAATGTTGTTTTCTCTATCATGGCGATTTTTGTCATTTTCTGTTATTAGGAGAAAACACTATTGGTGATGGTTGGGTGGTTTGGGTGATGTTGGGTTAAGCTAACTTACTACTATTTAATGAACCACGAAGACACGAAGTACACGAAGGAGGAGAGGAAGAGAGGAAGAGACTTGATTTTTATATCATTATTGTTGGGTTTCCTTACGTCAACCCCACCTACGGACTTCTTAAAACATCACTGTCAAATAATACTTTTTTCAAATATATTTCTTCTCTAAATAATCAATATAACTTGCTTCTGTATTTTCTGATTCCAAACTAATTACACCTATTAAACTTTGAGTCCAGGGATCAAGTTCAGAAAAGTTTTCTATGATGATTTGTGTAGTCATTTCACGTTCCCAACCTAATTGCAATTCATCAACTACAGCGCAAGCGGCCGGTAGTGCTTCATTTTGTTGTTTTTCTTGCCATTCTTTCAAGAGACTTTCAATTAATGCACTACGGTTATCAACTTTTTGGTCAATGTAATTGAGTAAGTCATCTGGTAATGAAATTGAGAATTTAGCCATATCTTAACCTAGAGTCAAACTATTAGTAGTATAGCTGATTTTGATATTTTTAACCCACATTCCGCACCCTCAATTGTCACACAACGAAAATTGGTCATTTGGAGATTTAGAATTGGCGATCGCCTACCAATATTCATTATCTTTGGTACAAAATACAACATTTGGTCGTAATGAAATTACGAAAAAACCGATTGTGACACCGGGGGGTGCGGAAGGTAGGTTTTAATGTTTATGACTTTTTGATTAATGTTATTTGGTGATGGGTAATTTGGGTGATATTGGGTTTCTTTGCATCAACCTAACCTTGTATATTGAGATAATTAGTAGATTACTCTGGTTCGAGTTTACTGATAAAAATTTATTATTAACTGATAAATAGATTTATTAATTGAATAAATTCTCCAAAACTCACAACTTTATTAACAAGTTCTACATACATAAAATCATAATCTAGATTTAAAACAATCGTATTAACTTGATTCCTGCTTTTTTTATATGCTCTACCTACAAGCTTATAAATTTGGTGTAAATCATCAGCAGGATGATGTCTTGTCTCCATATCATCAACTCTAGGGTTAAATC
Organism: Sphaerospermopsis sp. LEGE 08334; assembly: GCF_015207205.1. Taxonomy (NCBI): domain Bacteria; kingdom Bacillati; phylum Cyanobacteriota; class Cyanophyceae; order Nostocales; family Aphanizomenonaceae; genus Sphaerospermopsis; species Sphaerospermopsis sp. LEGE 08334. The sequence goes on from NZ_JADEXH010000005.1 coordinate 21,850, forward strand.
CAAAATTAGCTTGAATATTTTCTGGAGTAAGGCGCATATCTATTTTAATAAAATGACTCCATTCTGCTAGAAACCAGGCTTCGATTTCCATGACGGCAAGAACTATGTCAATGGGTATAGCACCTTTTGGCAAAGAATAACGCAAACCATTCTCTAGTTTTGTCTTATCTGATAGAGGTATAGGATAAACGTCTCTTAGACCTATTATTCTTTCGTAGCCAGAAGCATTCAATGAACTATACCTGTCTCTCATGTCTGAAACCACATTACTATCACTACCGGAGTTATAAACTAAGACATAAAACTTGGTTGTATAAATTACAGGATCAATCATGATCACGGTAGTAATTCTACTTCCTTGCTTACCATTTAAGGAACGTACTTCTATGGCGATATTATTTCTACCAGCAATTTCCTTTAGTAATTTTTCTACAAAAATCTGCTCTGTCTGTCCCTCCACAAAAATAGCTAATTTTTTCACTGATTTATAGACTCCTCATTCCGAAAACCTTCTACATAGAACTGACTCGCAAAAAAGTCAAAATTATTGAGTCCAGTGAATTTGAAATCATCAAATATTTGTTTTGAATTATTTATATTATGTAGCTTTGCCAATCCTGTTTGACGTTCAATCACAGACCAAAATTCTAAAGGAACACCATTCATTATAAAGCGATCATTAGAAGTCATTATTAGTTGAACTAATCCAGATTTAGCCTTATTAATGAGTAATTTAATCATTGAAGACGATCTCTCAAAATCAAGTCCTTCACCTATATCATCTATTAAAATGCAACTGTATTTTCCAGATAGAAGAGAATAATTAACTTGAATAATTAGAGATAAGGCTCTAAACATACCTTGAGACATTGAATATTGTTCTGTTTTCTGTCTTAAGTCATTTTCTTTAACATAAAGACATTCTGGTTTTCTATCTATAAATTCCTCTGTTTCGTTTTCCAAAAAAATAGCTGGTGTTTTTGTACCAACATCATCTATTTGATAATCAACAGATGACATATCAGATTTTATAGCTTCAATAAAAGGTGTTCCTAATTCTTCCTCTCCTAGTTTAAATATGCCAATTACTTGTTCCGTGTCTTTAAAATCTATTTCTTTTCTGAGTGATTGTTTTTTTATAGACTTAACTAATGCAAAAACACTTCTTCCTAAATCTGTACCAAATTGATAGTATCTTAACGTACTTGCCCAAATATAAATATTTTCAAAAAAAGGATGTTGAATAGTGTCCCTACGTTTTAAAGCAGCAATTTCATCAATAGGAGTTTGAAAATCAATATCTACGTTTAATTTCTTAGCCCAAATTTTACCTTCTCCTGATTTGTTTCTGTTCAGATATATCTTACTACCAATAGTTAACATCTCTTCTACAACTGTGCCATTATCTACTGTTAGTACATAGACTTGCTTATCGTCTGGACTATGAGAATTGAATGTTAAAATCCATTCTCTTAAAATTCTGTCAGACTTAAGACTTTGGTCACCAGACAGCAAATCAGATATTAAGTTTATCGCTCTAAGAATTTTAGATTTACCAGAAGCATTTTTACCAACAATCAAGTTTACATCACCTAATTGGCAACCATCTACACGCCATTCACTAGGCATCCCTTTATCTTCACAATAGTGAACTGAATCTAATTTCATATAATGTTCATTCCGTTAATGATGATGTATTTAGCATTTGCCGCAGTTGAGAATTATAAATCTGTTATTTAAACTATACATCAGTAGAGACTACAAAACTTGTACAAACACTATCTTAGATTTATACGTCAAGAGTTATAAGTACCCTCATTCAATCAACTATTTGAATGAGGTATACTACTATATTAACCCTTAATTAATGCACCAACTCAATAGCCCGCTTCGTCAACGCTTCCGCAGTCAACCCATTAAACGCCATCAACTCACCCGCACTTGCGGTAGTTTCCCCACGCTTCCAAGCGAAAATATCCCGCTTACTGGTACTGCGTAACATAATAGGTTCTAACATCGCACCAGCACCACCAGTCACACCAATTAACGCATCACCAGCAAACAAACTATCAAATTCTGCATCACTCAAAAACCCACCATCAGGTTCAGAACAAGTATCCCAAGCTGTATCATTAGCACGATATAAACGCCGGGGGTTAATAACAGAAATTATCTTCACTCCAATACCTTCTGTCTCTAAAAATGCCGCCGCTTCAAATACCGGAATTAAGGTCATATCACCAATTACAGCAAAAACAACCTGCTTTCCTCCCGCAACTTCATGTAATAAAATCGCGCCTTTTTCTAACCCTTGTTTTGTTTGTTCTAAAGTTGTTCTAATGGGTAAAGGTGACTTACTTGCAGTGATGACAATTCCTTTATTTTTTGTACCTAAAGCCCAGTCATAACAGACTTGAATACTGTTAGCATCGGGGGGAAAAACAGGAAATACATTACCATTTCTCATCATCGAAGCAAAATAAGCTTCAATTTCTGGTCTTTGGTGTGTCCAACCGTTGCGACCTTGTTCTAAAGCACCCGCAGTAAATAAGGTAATAGTTGAGGGTGTTTTTCTTCTTAATTCTGCCATTGCTTGGGTGACTGTTTGCCAAATTGGTAAACCATTGATGGCAAAAGATTCGTATGAACACCACAAACTTCTCGCACCCATTAAGGATAAACCAACTGCTAAACCTGCACAAGCATCTTCGCTCAAAGGTTCGTAAACTTGACCTCCTGGAGCCTGATGATAGGTTTCATCTGCTGTGGGGTGAATGATTTTTAAGGCTTCATTAATATTACCAATTCCTGAAGCAGCGTTACCATCGGCGTTAGTGACGAGGAAATTTTTATCTTTATTTCCGATTATTCCTACTAACCTTCCCATTGCGGTTGTCGAAACTTTTGGTTCTCCCCCAACTGCATATTCTTCTAATGGTAATTCGCCAATTTCTGCTAAAGGTAATTCAAATTCTGTAACTACTGTTTTCGCTGCGGGTCCACCTCCGGCACGTTCCGCATTTGTGCGGACTGTTTGCCATGCTTCTACAGATAAAGCGCGTTTTTGTAAAGCTGTGACAATGTGAGGGGCGGTTAAAGTATCTTGAGGATAGAGGTTGTGAGATTTTGCCCCTAAAGCGTGAACACCCGCGCCTTTGAGTTGTTTAATGATAAATACCGTTAATGTGCCACTCATAGCGGAACGGGCAGCTTTATCAACGCCTACTAATACCGCTTTGGTAAATTCTAACCGTTTTTGGAAGGAGAAAATGGTGCTATCTACGTAATCTCCCGGTTGGTTTTGGTCGTCAAATTCCTTGGCATCAACGATGATAACTTCGGCAAAACCGTTACCTTTCCAATAGGCTATCATTTCATCGGTGGTTTTTAAAGATACCATGCTATGATGCTCTTGGCTGTAACCGTTCCACACTAGGATAGGTAGGAAATTGGTGACTTTGGGGTAAGCGGTGTTAAAGTGCGCCATTGCACTCATGATGTAGGGTTCACCCAGTCCCCCATCTCCCACGGTGAAGGGGAAGAGTTTGTCACGGTGCAGGAGTGCAGCAGACATAGCGAAATGTTGCCCTTGTCCCAAAGGACCCGCAGGGGCGAGAATACCAGGAATGTAACCAGATAAATGTCCGATTAAACCGTGTTTTTCCCGAAAGCGATCGCGTAATTGTTGTACTGTAGAAATGCCCATGTCTTCTAAAGAACGATCCAAAAACATGGCACTATAAAAACCGGGGGCGTGGTGTCCAACTTCGGTGATAATGTTTTTATGTCCCAGCATGACCAAAGCTGCATAAGCTTCCGCTTGGCTGGCAAAACCGCCGGGATGTCCAGAAGCCTTACTACCAGTAATTTGTAGGGTGAGGTAGCGGAGAGCATCGGCAGCGAGTAGGGTTTGATAAGCTGCACTGGGATCTGTGGGTGAGGCGATCGCACCTTTGCCCGATTCTATCACTGGCGTTGCACCATAAGTTTCAAAATCTGGCAATGCTTCCCCAAAATATTGAATACCTTCACAAAAATTGGGAACTGCGGAAGATGCCTTTGTTGTAGTTGTCATGCTGAGTACCTTAAATAAATTCTTCAGAAACTTTAGATGCTGGTTTACAGGTTTTCATGCAATACATTTATCTCACGCAAAGACGCAAAGGCGCAAATAAGAGATAAAATTGTAGTCTGAATATATAACAGTAGACGCGGACGTTAGGACATTAACTAAAACTAAAACCTAGAGAATGAACGGCTTTTAGCACTGTCACCTGTCACCTGTCACCTGTCACCTGCTATCTGAAAACTACTGTAATGTAACCAAAATTTTACATCTTCACGGTTGTAAAGGTTTATTGCAGTTTTACAATGCAAAACATAAGCAGAGATTATGAAAGCAGCATAACAAACTAATAGACCGCAAGGAAATGAATTTCCTTGGTAATAACCAAAGTCATCTAAAGATGACTAAATAACCAGAAAATTCTTCAGTAAACTTTAGTTTACTTGATTTATTAGCCATGAAATTCATTTCATGGCGGGTGTGGAAGCTTACGCAAAATATCTCCTTGAACTCCTGACTTCTGAATTTTGCTATAAGATATTTAGTAAAAAACTAACATCTACCAAAAAACTTTTATGCTTCTACCCAAAGGACCCAACACTCCAGCTACCCTGCAAATGCTACGCTGGGTATTTAGCCCCATGTCCTACATGGAAGAATGCGCCAAAACCTACGGTGATATTTTTACTCTCAAGCTGGATAAAAATTTACCTCCTCTGGTATTTATTCATAGTCCAGAAGCAATGCAGCAGGTTTTAAGCAATGATACCAAAGAATTAGAAGCACCAGGCGATTTAAATCAACTATTTGAAGGTTTATTAGGTAAAAATTCTGTTATTTCCCAAAGTGGTAAAGAACATCAGCGACAACGGCAGTTAATCATGCCTCCCTTACACGGGGAAAGAATGCGAACTTATGCCGATGTAATTAATAATATCACCGAAAAAGTCATCGGTAAACAGCAAATCAATCAACCTTTTAATGTGCGAACAGTTACCCAAGAAATTACCCTGGGGGTGATGATGCAAGCTGTCTTTGGACTTTATGAAGGTGAACGGGCTGAGAAATTACAACACTTACTATGTGAAATTCTCGAAGCAGGTAGTGAAGTTTGGATAGTGACTTTATTATATTTTCCGGCTTTACAAAAGATGATTGGTCTTTCCACACTTTGGGAAATACAGGAACGTCGTCAAAATAAAGCTGACCAACTCCTGTATGCAGAAATTCAGGAACGCAGAGAAAATCCCGACCCATCACGTACAGATATCCTCAGTTTGCTGATGTCTGCAAGAGATGAAGACGGTCAACCAATGACTGATATAGAATTACGAGATGAATTAATGACTTTGTTAGTAGCAGGTCATGAAACCACGGCTACAGCCATAGCCTGGGCTTTATATTGGATTCATAAACTACCAGAAGTCCGCCAAAAATTATTAGCTGAACTGGATACTTTAGGCGAAAATCCCGATTCTAATACTATTTTTAAATTACCTTATCTCACCGCCGTTTGTAATGAAACTTTGCGGATTTATCCCGTGGGAATGTTGACTTTTCCCCGTCGGGTAAAAACTCCTATTTCTGTAGATGGTTATCAACTAGAACCAGGTACAGTTGTTATGGGTTCAATTTATCTCACTCACCATCGAGAAGATATTTATCCTAACTCCAAACAATTTAACCCAGAACGCTTTATAGAAAAGCAATTTTCACCCTATCAATTTATCCCTTTTGGCGGTGGTGCAAGACGTTGTATTGGTCTAGCATTTGCCCAATTTGAAATGAAATTAGCACTAGCTAAAATACTCCAAGGTTGGGAAATGGAACTAGCAGATACTCGTGAAGTGAAAGCAAAACGCCGTGGTTTGGTGACAGGTCAAGATAAACCTATTCAAATGATTTACCACGGTCATCGTCAGCAACAATCTCGAACTTTAGAGACAATAGCCGTTTAATGTTTAAGGGGTTAAGAGTCGGTACAAACCAATTTTTAACCCCCGCAAATGATTAAACTACCAAATAGACATCTATTTCCGAAAAATCAACCGTAAAAAGCTTGTTGTCGTAAAAAATCGGAGGTATGTAATATTCACTGAATAAACTATTTAACTCATCACAAAACATATTGAGGGAGAAAGCCGCTAAACCACTACTCCATAAAGGAATAACAGTATTACCTCCTGACGTTGACTCCATTTCTTCTAAAGTCAGTTTCTGAAAAAGCTCATTGACTTGAACAGAATGTAATTCAGTATTCATAATTGCAGCCATTGTCTTAATTTACCAATCCAGAAATGAGCAGGTATGAAAATTTATGAGGAGTAAAATCTGTAAAAACAAATGCCCTAAAAAAATATTTTACCCTCAACCAACTAAAAATTACTTAATGTCAGTGCCAGAATACAAATAATTAATTACCAAGAATTTATGACAACGTATATTGACCTGGAATAGTCTACAGTAGCGACCTTATTATCCCTGATGCCACTATCTACACCTTTAACATCACCAGTCCCTGTATTCTCCACGTTTCCAGTATTACCCGATATAAAATAATTATTGACGCTCCCACCACTACCACCAGATACAGTCTTTGTTTCAACCACAGATAGCTCACGAAAAAGGCTTTCTGCATTATATTTTAAGTCCGCAATTACTATTTTCTTCATTGTTTTATCCTCTAAATTAGGAGTTAATTCCTTTTAAATGTTTTTGCATAACTAGATTTAAAATAATCCAAAGTTCTGATAGATATAAAGCTTTATGCACATGATCATAGGACATAAATCCGATTATTTTGTCTAAAAATGTAATTCGTATATTTTAAAATTACTAAATTCCAATAATGGAAAATTCACATATTAAAAATATTTTTAGATATTATGTCAGAACCTAAAGCACACAATTTTGTCTGAAATTTTTACCTTGATAGATTGAGATTACCAAATTACATTACAGCGATTTTCAGGTAAATGAACCACAAAACAATCTTTAAAACCCTTGTAGAGAATTTGCACGCAACGTCTCTACTGTGGTCTAACTAGGTGAAAACTGCTGTAATACAAAATTTCGATATCTTCAGGTTTGAAGCATACTCTTTTCAGACATAAATCCCAGGATTTTGTCTGGAAACTTAATGCTTGGATAATAATTCTGAGGATAGATTCCCTTGCTGATATCTTAATTTACAGCAAAATATGGCTTACGCTACGCTATCAGCAGTCAGGAGTAATATCAAGTCCGTTTGAATAGTTATGTTATCTGTGAGGACAGGCAAGAGGCAAGAGTGAAGATGAAAATTCCTACACCCCACACCCAAAAATTCAATCCTCATCTATCATCCCAATACCTAGTTGTCAATGAGTACATTTTTCATAAATTGCTATATAGTAAACATAAAGTTTTGTAAGGCGAGGGCTAGGAATGTACATAGTACAAATTGCCTCAGAATGCGCTCCTGTAATAAAAGCTGGGGGTTTGGGGGATGTTGTTTATGGACTTAGCAGGGAGTTAGAAGGACGGGGAAACACTGTTGAACTTATTCTCCCAATGTATGATTGTATGCGTTATGACCATATCTGGGGTCTTCACGATGCCTACCTCAACCTGTGGGTACCCTGGTATGGTGGCGCAGTTCACTGTTCTGTATACTGCGGGTGGGTACATGGTCGGGTTTGTTTCTTCATTCAACCCCACAGTCAAGATAATTTCTTTAATAGAGGTTGTTACTATGGTTGCAATGACGATAACATGAGATTTGCTTTCTTTAGTAAAGCAGCTTTAGAATTTTTACTGCAAAGTAATAAAAGACCAGATATCATTCATTGTCACGACTGGCAAACCGGTTTAATTCCTGTCATGTTGTATGAAATTTATAAATATCATGGCATGGAATATCAAAGAGTTTGTTACACCATTCACAACTTTAAACATCAAGGCATGGGAGGAGTTGAAACTCTAGAAGCAACTAATTTAAACTGCCCAGAATATTATTTTCAATACGACAAACTGCGGGATAATTTTAATCCTTTTGCTATCAATTTTATGAAAGCAGGAATTAATTATGCTAACGCAGTGACAACAGTATCACCAAATCATGCCATAGAAGCCCAAACCAGTGATGTGGGTTGTGGTTTAGGACATACATTATATTTGCAAAAAGACAAATTTAGTGGAGTTCTCAACGGTATTGATTACGATTTTTGGAATCCTGAAGTTGACAGATACATCCCCAATAATTACAACTGGGATGATTTTGAACAAAAGGCTTATAACAAAAAAGCATTAAGAGAAAGATTGATGTTAGGTCATGATAAGAAAAAACCCATCATTGCTTACATCGGTCGTTTAGATAATCAAAAAGGTGTCCATCTGGTTCACCATGCCATGTACTATGCTTTGAATATAGGAGCGCAATTTGTATTGTTAGGTTCGGCTACAGAATCAGCAATTAACGCTCATTTTTACCATGAAAAACAATTTTTAAATAATAACCCAGATGTGCATTTAGAACTGGGATTTAATGAAGAATTATCTCACCTCATTTATGCTGGTGCAGATATGATAGTTGTTCCCAGTAATTATGAACCCTGTGGTTTAACCCAAATGATTGGTTTAAAATACGGAACTGTACCCATTGTTCGGGGTGTTGGAGGTTTAGTAAATACTGTTTTTGACAGAGATTATGATCAAAATTTACCACCAGAAAAACGCAATGGTTATGTATTTTATGACATGGATAACCTAGCATTAGAATCAGCAATGGGACGGGCTATAGATTTATGGTATCAGCAACCCGAAGAGTTTAAAAAATTAGCTATTCAGGGTATGTTGTATGATAATTCTTGGAATATTCCCGGTGCGAAATATTTAGAGATTTACGAATGGATCAGACATAAATGGTAAATCTTTAATTTCCCTCTCTTTCCCTCTCGTTCCCAGTCTCTGACTGGGAATACCATCATAAATTGATAATTGATAATTGACAATTGATAATGATTTCATTGTTAATTATTCATTATGGAAACGCCCATAACGTGCTGTTGGTTGATTACACAACCAAGCCCACATTTGATCACCAAAGGAAAAATGCCACCATTCTCTAGGATTACGTTGAAAACCTGCCTTTAACATCACATTTAGTAACAATTCTCGATGGTGATGATATTCTTGATGACGATGGGCATCAGAATGGGCATAATAATCAGGGTGCGATCGCTCAGACATTTCATCAATCGGTGAACCCATATTCACAACTTCCCCATTTTCATTTACCAAAGTAATATCCACCGCAGCACCGGTACTATGGGGAGGAGGAGTATTCATATCTAAACTTGGTACTGCCCAAATTTCATATACTTGCTGCCAAATTTCTTCCCGTTGTTGAGTTGATAAATCACTCTCAATCAATCCCCTGGCTTGCACAGCTTGGGCAAAACTATAATCTACCATAAATTGCTGCACAGCTACCGGGCGATAAGCATCAAATATTTGAATATACCAACCAGGATGTAACAATTGTAAATAATTTTGTGCCTCAATTAAATTTTCGACCACACTGGCACGCAAAAAATAAGCAGAATATCCCCCATAGTCAGCACCTAACTTTTCATAAGGATGGGGAGTTTCCACCGCAAACCGTTCTAAGGGAATTTTTACTAAAGGTTCACCACATTCAATAATGGAAATTTGGTGATATGGACGCATATTATCAACTCAGTGTGTAAAATAGGATTGACGCATAAGCAACGAAAAAACGAACCACGAAGGCACGTTCACCGGAGGTGTTCCCGAAGGGTAGTACACGAAGGAAAGAGGGTTTGAGAGGTATTTTGCGTAAGTCCTGTAAAATAGCAAGTTTTGAATGAGTTTTCCAGTACCCAATTTTCTCAAACCAGTCCTGTACCTGTTACTCCCGATGTTCGCAACAAGACTTTTGCTGCACCTCTGGAACAGGATCATAACCACCAGGGTGGAAGGGATGACAACGTAAAATTCTGCAAATAGACATCCAACCACCACGGAACACCCCAAAACGCTCAATAGCTTGGATAGCATACATTGAACAAGTTGGTTGAAAGCGACAAGTTGGAGGAAACAGAGGAGAGATGAATAAGCGATAACCTTTAATTAGCCCAATCAATATTATTTTCATGCCCAAATCGCCTAAAGTAGTATTAGGTTTAAATAACAAGAATCAAAGTCCCAAAATTATCAGTTGCGTCATTGTTGATTACATAGTTGATTACATTGTTGATTACATTTCTTGGTTTAGAATCTATTCTCCCATTGTGGCAACAAATTTCCGTTGCTGCTACTTGGGTATTACTTGTCATCCTCATCGCTTGGTTAGTCAGTCGCTTTACCAACAGTGAACCCGAAATTATCCGTAAAATAGTCCATATTGGCACAGGTAATGTAATTTTACTAGCTTGGTGGCTAGATATCCCCGCTGCCGTCGGTATTACATCTGCAATTTTCGCCAGTATTATTACTCTTTTATCCTATTTTTTGCCTATTTTACCGGGAATTAATAGCGTTGGTCGTCAAAGTTTAGGTACATTTTTTTATGCAGTCAGTATTGGGATTTTAGTTGCTTGTTTTTGGTATTTACATCAACCCCAATATGCTGCATTAGGTATTTTAATTATGGCTTGGGGAGATGGACTAGCAGCTTTAGTTGGGCAAAGATTTGGTAAACATAAATATAAACTTTTTGGTGCAAACAAAAGTTGGGAAGGTTCTTTAACTATGACTTTTGTGAGTTTTTTGATAACTATGTTGATTTTACTACCAACTCAAGGAAATTATTGGCAAATATGGCTGATATCAATAATTGTCGCTATAATAGCTACATTTTTAGAAGCTTTTTCTTTTCTGGGTATTGATAATTTAACTGTTCCTATCGGTAGTGCAGCTTTGGCTTATGGTTTAATTCAAATATTAGTTTTTAATGGTATAGATTGGGTGAATTTTTATTAAATGTTTATTAAATGTTTATTAAATGCGATCGCCTCTGGTAAAGTCATAGGGAATAGGAAATAAGTAAATAATGTTTTCCCTATTTCCCCATCTTTTATCAACAGGTTAATTCTGCCATTAATTCGGAAACTGATATAATGCGATCGCCTGATCCCAAATTAGCACCAGAAAAAATTAAACCATTTTCTATGTCTCCACAAGCAGCTTTAGAAAGTGCTTGTAGCAAACAATAGGTTTTTTTACTATCTCTACATAAACACGATTCTAAACAATTTGCTATACATCTACGTTCTAACAATGATGAATCAGCAATTGCTTTTTCCGCAAAAGCATTTTTTAAAGCACGACTGGGTTTTCCTACCGGACTTGGTACTGTAACCAGATCCTCTGGACTCGCTCCCAGATGATATTCTTTATAGCGCAAATCTGCATCACATTCTTCTGTGGTGATAAACCGTGTACCAATTTGTACACCATCTGCTCCCATCCCTAATATTCGATCAATTTCTGTGCGATCGCCTATTCCCCCAGTAATAATTAATGGTATGCTCTTTTCTTGTTGTCCTAAATACTCCTGCAATTCGGAAATTACCCACTTGATCGAAAACCCAGGAAAATTCGCCTGTTCACACTGTGAAAAATGCCCTCCCACCTTTTGACAATTTTCCAAAATCAAAGCATCAGGTAAACAATTATACTGAGTTTTCCAAGTTTCACAAATTAACTTTGCAGATTGTACATTAGCAACACTCGGCACTAATGCCACATCAGGATAGTCTACCGTAAATTCTGGTAAAGTCAAAGGTAATCCCGCACCAGTAATAATTAAATTTGCCCCTGCTGCTGCCGCAGTTTGAGCTAATGTCAAATAATCTCTAGTAGCAACTAAAACATTAACACCAATAATTCCTTCTGGGCTAATAATCCGCGCTTTGCTGATTTCATCTTTTAATGCTAACTGATTCGCTGTAAAAAAACTGCCTCTTTGGCGTTTGTGAAAATACGGAGAATTTAACCCTATTCCCATTGAAGCAATGACACCCACTCCACCAGCGTTAGCCACTGCACCAGCTAGTTTAGCACCAGATACACCCACAGACATTGCACCTTGAATAATTGGATAGCGGGCAATGTGTTCACCAATTCGCAACGGATGAAGGATAGACTTTATACCAGAATTATTCATTAATTAACTAAATAACCTCTAGGTAATCTTATCATTATCAGTGACAATTTCTATGGATGATGATATGATTGTTAATCAATATTTTAATCGTTCCCATACTCTGCATGGGAATTAATTATTAATTATTAATTATCAATTATCAATTATCAATTGTCAATTATCAATTATCAATTGCGAGTATATCTATGTTTCACACCCACAGGAAAATATTCAGCATCACCTGTAGGTTTTAATTCTACTTGCGGTGTTTGATATTCCACCGGAACATAATTTGCAAACTCGCTATTTAAACGCAATAATTGAGTAAGAATAGAATTAGTGATCTGTGTTATTTTCTCCTCACTACCTTCTACCTTTGGTGCTAACTCCACAACCACAGATAAAAAGCGATTTTGATCTTGATCTTCTTTCACCTGTAACACAAATTTACCCGTTACCCATTCTCTAATTATCGGTTGTTCTAAACCCACAGTTACATTTTCAGGGTAAATATTTGCCCCAAAATAGGAAACTGTAAAATTAGAACGTCCGAAAACATAAACAAATGGTAATTGATGTATTCCTCTATTTTCACCTAACTCAGCAACCGGATCAAAACCCCATTCACCTAAAAATTTCAACATTTCTGAATAACTAATTAAACCCCCATTATCCAAGATATTATATCTAATTAAAGGAATGCCATTATTACCAGAAAATATAAGTCTACCGTCTTCAACTTCAAAAAACCGACTACAGGGATCATACTGTACTAATGTCGGTAAACGAGATTCATTAAATAATGCTTTTGCTGCTTTTGGGTTTGCTGCTAAAAATCTTCTAATACAAATACTTAAAGGTGTTTCGTTTCCTAAAACTCCTGCGTCTGCTGTTCCATACATTGACGCAAAATCATAACAAGGATTTTCTGATCCTATCCTTTCACCAACTAAACTCCGCCATTCTTCACTAAATACTTCTCCTGCCATTACTAATTTAATTTTATATCGTTTCCACTGTAAATTATTGGCAATTCCCGTATCAATGACATCTTTTAAAAATGGCGGATATCCTAATAATACAACTTGTTCAAAATTACTGCCTAATTCTTGCACAACTCGCAATATTTCGGTTTTATTATTTCCAGGTGTAATGACTGTAATAGGATAACCTTTAGTTGCTAAATACCGACAACAATTAGTAGTGAACATTCCCCCAACCCATGTTCCCAAGGTAAAACAAACTATTGCTAAGGTGCTTTTATTATCTGCATCAAAACTATCATGAAAAATCTGCTCAAACCGGGTGGCTATTTGTAGTTCATCCGTTAAGAAACGCGGCCAAAATGTGGGTTTTCCCGTTGAGCCAGAGGAAGCTGCGATCATATCACAGCTTCCTAAGATTCCATCTTTACATAGTTCTGGTAGAGTGTAAAGAGAAATATAATTTTCTTTACAAATAACCGGTAATTTTTGGAAGTCTGCTAAAGTTTGAATTGTTTGGGGGTTGATGTGATATGTTGCTAAAAATGCTTTGTAAGCGGGTACGGTAGCAGCTACGGTTTTAAATAGGTTGATTGCTATTTCTTGCGGTGTAGTTTTTTGATGTTGTTCCAGTGTTTCTGCTAGGGGAGTAGAAACAAATTTTTCTAGTTCTTGAATCGCTTTTTGGGTTTTTGGGTTCATAAGTTAGGTGACAGGTGACAGGTGACAGGTGACAGGTGACAGCGAAGAGGTAGGGGAAATGGGGAGAAATTATTTGTATTTTCCCAATTACCAATTACCCATTACCAAAATAGTTCGTAAATTACCTTTTTGATATTGTAGAACTGTATCAGTATATTGATCTATGTTCCCTACCATGTCTGTATATTGCAGTAAGCAACACGCAAATAATAACGGTAACAGTTTTTGTACTCAGTGCGGAGAATCTTTGCCTCTGACTGTAGGACAGGTGATCAATAATCGTTATGAAATTGCGCGTATACTGGGGCAAGGTGGCTTTGGGCGGAGTTATTTGGCGATTGATAGACAAAAAGCCCGTGAAAGGTGCGTTTTAAAGGAGTTTGCACCTCAAGTCACTAAAAAGGAAGATTTACAAAAAGCTAAAGAGTTGTTTGAACGAGAAGCAAGTGTACTTAAAAAAATAAAACATCCGCAAATTCCCAATTTTCATGAATCTATACAGGTTAAAATTGGTAATAAAGATTTTTTCTTTTTAGTCCAAGATTATGTAGAAGGTGCTAATTATTATCAGTTATTTGAACAGTTGCAAAAACAGGGAAAATCTTTTTCTGAGGAGGAGGTAATTAACCTTTTACACAAGATTCTCCCGATTTTGAGTTATATTCATTTTTTAGATATCGTACATCGGGATATTTCGCCGGATAATTTGATTTTACGCCAAAAAGATGGTTTACCTGTGTTGATTGATTTTGGAGGTGTCAAACAATTACCAGCTTATCAGGGTTTTTGGCAGACTAAGTTGGTGGGAAATGGTACTCTGTTGGGTAAAAAAGGTTATGCACCGGAAGAACAATTACTTCAGGGAAAGGTATTTAAAAGCAGTGATTTATACTCGTTAGCGGTGACTACTTTGGTGTTAGTGACTGGTAAAGAACCGCATTTGCTTTATGATAGTTATAACGGGACTTGGTATTGGGGAAAGGAAATTAAGGTAAGTCCGAAATTAACAGCAGTCTTAAAAAAGATGTTGGCATATAAACCGAGCGATCGCTATCAAACCGCAGATCAAGTTATCAAAGACTTACCACCACTAACATCTGTTTCTAGTTCTGTTTCTACAGCTATTAATACTTTAAGCACTAGTATAAATACTATGCAACCTTCTGTTAATAAAACAAACACTCACCTGAGCAGGTTACAAACAATGGTAGCAGCACCAGGAAAAAAAGTATATAGAACTACTCATATAGCATTGCAAAATATACCGATGCCTATATGGTTGCGTCCTTTTGCTGTCACCTTTACTATAACTATGGGAGTAGGTTTAGTTGGTGGGGGAGTTTGGGCGCTGGGAAATTTTATGGTAAGAAGTGTCACATCAATTAGTGTACCTAAAGTGGAAGTTCCTGGTATACCAGGTATTAATAATCCTACGAGTTTGGGAAATAAAAACCGCAGTATTCAAGAAGTTTATAGTCGTTTGCAAGAGTTAGAAATCTCCCAAGCGGTATTTACTAAGACAGTAGATGAAAGATTTTATGGTATTAGGCCAGGGTTACAGGGAAGAGTATTAACAGATAAAGCAGAAGATCGGGTTTTACGGGAACAGTGGAACAGTACAGCAGATGAGTTGTTAAAGAAAATTGAACAAGCAAACTTGAGTCAGACAGCACGGAGGAAAATAGGTAATTATAGTGTAGAAGATTCCCAAAGGTGGGATAGACTAGCTAAAGCTGGTAGATTAGGTAAATATAGTTCATTTCAGGAGTTAAGAGAGGAGACATATCAAAAATTTGATCCCTTGTTTCCTGGTCAAGAACGTGGGAAACTCAATCAGCAGACTTTTATGCAGCTTTGGTATGCGATCGCCTCTGATAAAGTAGGTAATAAGTGACAGGAGTCAGGAGTCAGGAGTCAGGAGTCAGGAGTCAGGAGTCAGGAGTCAGGAGTCAGGAGTCAGGAGTCAGGAGTCAGGAGTCAGGAGTCAGGATGAATATTACTAATGACTAATGACTAATATCTAATATCTAATAACTAATATCTAATAACTAATGACTAATCTTTATTGTTCTCAAGGACATCAAAACCCAGCCGGTAGTAAGTTTTGTCTTCAGTGTGGTGAGAAGATAATAGAAACTCCTGTCAATAGTGGGATTAAAGCAGGACAAACTTTAGGCGATCGCTATGTAATTGTACGTCAACTCGGACAAGGTGGGTTTGGGAAAACTTACCTCGCTGAAGATAGTAACCGGTTTCGAGAAGCTTGTGTTTTAAAGGAATTTTCTCCCCAGGTGCAAACTCCTTACATTGTGCAAAAAGCGGAGGAGTTATTTCAACGAGAAGCTAGTGTTCTTTATCAGTTACAACATCCCCAAATTCCCCGTTTTCGGGAACTTTTACGCATTAATTTACAACGAAAAGAATCTCTCTTTTTAGTGCAGGATTATGTGGCTGGTGCAACTTATAATTCTTTATTAAATACTCGCAAACAACAGGGTTTAAAATTTACAGAAATTGAAGTTCGTCAATTATTAGAACAACTTTTACCAGTTTTAGAATATATCCATAATGTAGGTGTGATTCATCGTGATATTTCTCCTGATAATTTAATCTTGAGAAGTGTGGATCAATTACCAGTTTTAATTGATTTTGGGGGAGTAAAACAAGTCGCGCAAACTGTTGCTTCTCAATATTATCAATCTGGTGAAATTACATCTGGAAGTAGTGGAACTTTGTTAGGAAAAATCGGTTTTGCACCTCCTGAACAAATGCAAACCGGTTTAGTGTATCCTCACAGTGATTTATATGCTTTAGCTGTGACAGTGTTGGTTTTACTGACAGGGAAACTACCACAGGATTTAATAGATACACAAAATTTACAATGGCTATGGCGGCGAGAAATTAGCCTCAGTCCTTTATTGGGGGACATTTTAGATAAAATGCTATCTCCCAGACCAAGCGATCGCTATCATTCAGCACGTCAAATTTTAGACGCACTTAATGGAAAAGCGGTTAATAACTCTCCTCCTGTCGCACCTACAGTATATGCAGCTACTCAACCCCCAAAACCCACAACTTCCCCAACCACAGCAGGAACTGTTGCAGTTTCTCCTCCCAAAACTCCCGCACCTCCACCAGTTGCTACTCCCACACCCCAAAATACAAGTATTTGGACGGCAACTAACGTATTTATTGTTACGATAGCTTTATGTAGTAGTATTGGTTTATTGTGGTGGGGTATTAGTAACCGTGGAAACAACCAAGATGGAAGTAACCCGGATGTTACATTAAGTCCTACACCTACAGAAACCCCTACTAACCCTGGAAATAATTTTTCACCGGAAGAAAGAGAACGCAAACAAAGATTAAGCGATCGCCGTCAACAGTTGAGTATAGATAATAGCTTTTATGTGAGCTTAATCAATCAACTTTTTTGGGAGAAAAACCCCAATCTTCAAGGACGTAATCTCAACAATACACCAGAAGACGAAGATTTACGGAAAGAATGGGATCGCATAGCTTCCCGAACCCTAGATAAACTGTCTCTTTTAAGTAGTAGAGCGCGTAGACAAATGGGAACTTATACATCGGCAGAACGCGATCGCTGGAAAGTAGAAGTTAACCGCAGAAACGTCAGCAGTCGTGCTTTGTATGACTTAGGTGATGCAACCTTTTTCCGAGTATTTCCTGAATACAAAGGTCAAAATTTTATAGAGCAACCTATAGGACAAGTTTGGCACGCCTTTGTTAGTGATAAACTCAATGCTATCCTTTCTAATAGTGCCTTTGCAAGAATAGTATTTGATCCTGGGACTACAGGTAAAACAGTTAGTGGTAATCTACAACCAGGAGGAGGTAAAGTTTTCATCGCTGGACTAGCAAAAGATCAAACAATGGAAGTTAAACTAGATGCTAGTTCTCAGGTGTTATTATCTATTTATTCTCCCTCTGGTAAAGTCACATTTTTAGAAGATTCTACAGTGCGGACTGTATCCAAAACATTACCAGAAACTGGATTTTATGAATTTGTCGTAGTTTCCACAGCTTCTAAATCTACAGATTATCAGTTAACGGTGACAGCAGAAAATCCCCCAGAACCAGAACCCACACCTACAGAAACACCTACAGAAACACCTACTCCAGAACCCACAGAAACACCAGAACCCACACCCACGGAAACACCGTAACCAGTAAATGGGTAGATACAAGTTTGTAAACCGCAAAAAATTCCTTGATGCTTATGAGTGAAAAAATTCAGACCGAAAAAGACAAGTTACACTCAAGTAACAATATAGAAATAAATCAAGATATCGAAACTGAAAAAGTGCTATGTCCCCATTGTAAACGCACTGCTACAAATGGGATTAAATGTAAAGGAATTTGTGTTGCTGATAGTGATTATTAAGAATTGATAATTGATAATTGATAATTGATAATTGATAATTGATAATTGTTTAACTCAATGTTTAAAACCTCTCCGTGTCAGGAGAAAAAAAGAAAAAATTTTCTCTGACAAAGAGGTAATTGTCAATTTTCCATTGTCAATTTTCCATTTTTTAAATTAGTTAAGCGTGTAAATTTACTTGTTCTTTCAACCAAGAGTCCACAGGTTGTCCGTCTTTACGTTTCAGTTCTATTTCTATTACCATCACTTCTTTAGAACCAGGAGGAGCAGGTTTTTTATGAAAAAAAATCTCATATTCTAAGGGGTTTTGATTATGTTCTTTTAACCAATCTTGCACTTTTGTTAAAGCAAAGAATGATTGTCCTTCTGCAAACATTCTGGTAATTTGCATTTGTAGGGTGTAAGGATTAATGCGCCCCATTGTTTACTCCCATTTTTTTACTTTTTTTGGTATCTTCAACTATTATAATAGTTTTGTAGGTAAAATCAGGTATATTATGAACAACGATTTACTCGCTTTTTTTGCAGGTTTCGCTTTACTCATTACCTATCTCATCTTTTCTGCGCTAACGGAAATGGGTACTAAATTTCCTGGTAAAAGAGAGAATAGGTGACAGGTTACAGGTTACAGTTTACAGTTATTCATGATTTAAAATTAGCTAAACTACCAATTTTAGAGAATGTCAAAAATACCAGATCCACAAAAAAATCACATTAAAATTGATCCAGCAACTTTGGTTTTAATAGGATCAGCTTTGATACTTTTACCTTTGTTATTTGCTGGTTTTATGGGATGATCAATAGACATCTCCAGAAATTAAATATGCGGTTTCCAGAACCCTTTTAGAGACGTTGTATGCAACGTCTCTACATTCTTTTTCGGAGATTTCTAATGAACTCGGTTTGCTTTATTTATTCCATTGCTTCATTGACTGGAAAACGATCAATTAATTGCATTGCTCTTTGGGCATTTTGTCGTAAACTATCAGGAACAAAGGGAACGTGAGGAATTTGTGATAATAAGTCTAGGGTACGACGCAGCAACCTAACTACATCACCTTCATCTAAAGTTGTATTAGCACAAAGTTGTAACCAGTCCATTCCTAGCGCCCATTGTTCAACCACTGCAATGAGTTCAAATTCTAACCAAATAGGTAAAGCTACGTTATGACGGTGTTGAATTTGAAACAGCTTGCGACGAATACCCCGGAGTTTGGCTAAAGCGTCTGCTGTTTCGTTACTGAGGTTAAAGCGTACTCTACTATCAGGGCGTGGTGTTTCTGTGACTAAAGATGCTGCTGCTGCTGCTAAATGGTGCGGATCTAAATTATCTAGCTCACCACTGGCGATCGCCAATCCTAACCATAACTCATTTTCACCCCGAATGGCTGCGGCCATTTGTCCCAGTTCTGTGGGTGCTAAATTATCTAACCCGCCAAAATGCTGTAATATCTGAATTAAATTCAGAAATTCTTCCCAATGTTGCTGTGAGTGTTGTTGTACTTGTTCTTCTAACTCTTCTAGTTCCGCTTCTAATTCTACACAACGCGCTCGTTGTTTAAATATGTTGGCAATATTCCCTGATTTATGCAAGGCATGATTTTCTATTTGTGATTGTACCGCATTCACCCGACTCAGTTGAGCAGCTACTTCCGGTGTCATGTACATATATTCGCTGGGATCGGGTATACTTTGGGCGATCGCCTCTGTTGCTGCATTCCCCCGCACTGACTGACCTCGTTTTAAACCTAGTTCATCAGGTGGTAAAATATCCTCTGGTACTTCTACCCTGGGCATCTCTGCATATAAATCAATCACATCTGCTGTTGTCGCTACATACCAGCGGTTATCTTGTCCTAAACAAACCAAATAAGACGTAGGTCCAATTTCAGGAGCTTTACCATATAATATAGCTGTTAACGGTAATGTCGCTGTCATGTTTTTATCTTTCAAACTTAACAGCGTCCCTGTTACAGCAAAATCTAACATCATGGAAAGTTGCTCTTGTCTGTCTTCCCGTGCTTGTTCCTGTAGAGTTTTAAATATATGCCGTTCTACTTTTAACCGTTGGCGCAATTTTTCATAAAGCGCAATTTCATTTTCATCTACTGCGGCTAATTCTGCTTCAACTTTTGCTAGTTCTGCTTTGATGGCTGCAATTTCATCATACTCTGGTTTTAAATACAAAGTCGCCATATACTGGCCAAAACTGCGTTCTATCAGTTCCTTCGCTTGTTCTAAAGTATGGGTTTGCAAGAGGTTCAGCACCATACCGTAGCTGGGAGTAAACTGACTCACCAAAGGATCTGGGGGAGATGTGGCTAAATAAGCTGCTTCTTTTGCACCTTCAAAGGGAGTTTGTAATGTCACAACGTGACCTTGTAAATCCATGCCCCGACGACCAGCACGCCCAGACATTTGCAAAAATTCTGAAGCTTTTAATAAACGGTGTCCGTTATCAGTGCGTTTAGAAAGGGTAGAAATAACTGTTGTCCGTGCTGGCATATTAATACCCGCCGCCAGTGTTTCCGTAGCAAAGACAACTTTAATTAAACCTTGTTGAAAAAGTTCTTCAACCAAAACTTTCCAAGCTGGTAAAATTCCCGCATGATGGGCTGCAATACCTCTGTAAAGAGGTGCAATTTGTCCAGAACGTCCTGCTTCTGGGTTGCGGGCTAAAAAATCATCAATCTGTCTACGTAATATTTGGGATTCTTCATTATTTACTAACCATAAATCTCCCACCTCAGCAACGGCTTTATCACAACCTCTGCGGCTGAAAATAAAGAAAATTGCGGGTAACATATCGCGCTGGGCTAATTGACTGAGGGTATAAACTATTGTTGGTGGTTCTGGGCGATTACCTCTACCTCTTTCTCCTATACCCTTTTTACCACGTCTAATTAAACGTTGATTAATTTTAGTATTGCTTTCATTTAATAAAGGAAATAAACCTTTGGGGTTGCAAAAGTGAAATTCTAAGGGAACTGGACGAAAATCAGAATAAATTAGGTCTGTGGGTCCATGAACACGATTTAACCAGTCCGTGAGTTGGTCACTATTAGCAACTGTAGCGGAAAGGGCGACCAGTTGGACTTCACGGGGACAGTAAATAATAGATTCTTCCCAGACTGTACCCCGTTGGCGATCGTTCATGTAGTGGCACTCATCGAGGACTACAGCCTCAACGCCTGTTAAAGAGATCCCGATTTGACCTATGGGTGTGCCATAAAGCATATTACGGAAAATTTCGGTAGTCATGACTATAATCGGTGCATCCCTGTTAATGGAAGCATCCCCGGTTAATAGTCCCACCTGATCGAATCCGAATTTTTCCCGAAAGTCGCGTAATTTTTGATTCGATAGAGCTTTCAGAGGTGTGGTGTAAAATACACGTTTACCACGGGATAGGGCGCGATAAATAGCGTATTCCCCAACCAAAGTTTTACCCGATCCTGTGGGCGCACAGACAACCACTGAGCGGCCAGCATTGAGAGAGGCGATCGCGTCTAGTTGGAATTGATCCAACTCAAAGGGAAAAATCGACCCTAAATTAATTTCTGAAGACGGGGCAGTATAGTTCACTCAATCATCTTTTGCATCCAGACTATCTACTATCATAACCTGATTGGGGAAGAGGTGATGGATAATTGGGGTAATTGGTTATTGGTGGTTTTGTAAATAGCAACTTGGGTTACTATAAAAGCAAATAATATTATTAATCTATCATAATGACCCTGGTAATTGTCGCTGAACCAGCACCACTGAAAATTTCTGCTGATAGTGTGGTTCGGGTAGGGAAGACTCGTGTAACTCTTGACACTGTAGTTTCTGTCTTTAAACACGGAGCAACCGCAGAAGAAATAGTTTACCGCTATCCATCGCTCAAGCTGGCTGATGTGTACGCCACTATTGCCTTCTATCTTAACCATCAGCAAGAAGTTGAAGCATATTTACAGCAACGTCAGCAACAAGCCCAAGAAGTGCGGAAGATGAATGAAGCAAGGTTTGATCCACAAGAGTTGCGTGATAGATTACTTGCGCGTAAAGCAGAACAGGACGTATGTTGAAACTGCTTGCTGACGAGAATTTTGATAATACTATCGTTAGGGGACTGTTACGCCGAAGATCGAATATTGATATTGTCCGAGTTCAAGACGTGGGATTGTTAGGTGAGGATGATCCAATTATTTTGGCATGGGCTGCCCAAGAAGGGAGGATTTTACTTACTCATGATGTTGCTACAATTACACAGTTTGCTTATGAACGAGTTGCACAGGGTTTATCAATGCCAGGAGTGATTGAGGTAGGGACAAATGCACAAATTGGACAGGTGATAGAAGATATTTTACTAATTATAGATTGCTGTTTAGAAGGTGAATTAGAAGGGCAGATCCAGTATCTTCCGTTCTAGTGTAAAGCGATCGTATCCTGTGGAAATTTATCCAATTTAAATTAATGTTTTTGCAATTTTGCGTAGCACTCGACACACAAACTCTAATTCACTTTGAGTAGTTAGAGGTGCAAACACCCGTGAGATGGCATACTGCTGATTTTGGACTTTGACAAAGACAATATCATCACCATTAGTTAGCATTCCAAAAGTAGGTAAATCAGTATTTGGACTGGCCATCAAGTAAGCAAGAGTTTCGGGCAATGCTGACCAAACTGATAACATGGTTTTTTTGGACTCTAAAACAATTATCCAAAGGCGATCTTTCAATACTAAAATATCTATTTGACCTTGTAGAGTTTCTTCGCTATCGGTTATTATAATTTGTACAGATTCTTCAGCTTTGATGGGAAAAGGTGGGTCATACAAACCTGCAACTGTCAGCAATGGAGAGACAAGTAATAGCATTACTGTACTTTCTAATAAATGCCCACCGGAACGATGATAAATATAACGCTGCCAGAGAATTTCTAGGTTAGTGCGGCCATTAGAATTAATCTCAGGTAGTTGATCATCCCATTCTGTAAAAAAATCCTGAGATTGACTGCGAGTTAAACCAAATCTTTTTTCTGCTTCAGCAATGGTGGTGATGGTTTCAGTAATGGCTAGTCTTTGCATAGTAGATTTTTTTAGTAGCTGTGATTATATTGTCACTGCAACTTTACCAACTTCTGTGGATGGTTCGGGTATGGGTTGTCCATCTTCTTTCAATACTTCTAGATACAATTCTATTGCTTCTTTAATATTTTCCTGTACTTCTGCTAAAGTATCCCCAATACTGACACAACCGGGTAAGTCAGGAACATAAGCACCCCAGTTTGTCTCACCACGTTCATAAATTACTGTGTACTCAATCATTATATTTCTCCTAATTTTGCTTGCTTCCAAATTGATGAAAGTGTACCTATGGGAATGTCATCACTTGGTTTTCCAGGTACAACTACAATACCTGATTTATTTTCATTTTTGAGGATACGGTGACTACCTCTAATCCGATCTATATACCAACCATCTGCTTCTAGGATTTTGAGAACTTCTTTAACTTTCATTGTTTACTATCATAGCGTGATTAGTGATTTGATAAATTTTTGGTAAAAACACTACTATATCAAGTATACTATATTCAATCTACGGAATCAAAAATTTTAGTTATTTATTAAGTTAGTTTAAGTAGTTGTATGATTTATAGTCAGGTAAAAATGGAAGATAGAGAACTTTTAAAATTCTACAAAGAAGGTAAAAGAAATTTTAGTCATCATAGATTATATAACAGAAATATTGAACTTCATAATATATGTGATAGGGTTATTTGGACTGATAATGCTCCCCCAAACTTTAGCAATGAAAACCTGGCAGAAATTATTTTAACTCATTCCAACTTATATCATGCAAACCTAAGTGGTACAAATTTTAGTGGTGCAACTTTAATTGATGTAGATTTGAGTTATGTAAATCTTAGTGGTGCAAATTTAGTTGATACAGACCTTAGAGATACAAATTTATATCATGCAAACCTTAGTGGTGCTAATTTATCTGGTGCAGATTTAACCAATACTTGTTTAGATGGGGCTATTTTCAAAAATGTTATTATTGATGAGAAAACCAAGATTCATAAAAAATATTATTTAATTTCGCAAATTCTTAACGAAGAAGTAGTAGTTGTAAATCTCTCTGGAATTGATTTAATAGGTGCTAATTTAGATGGTGCTAACTTAACTAAAGCTGACCTTTCTAATGCAAAGTTGCACGAAGATAGGGTTAATAATGCTTCAAACATATATCAAAATAAAATTCTTATAACAAGACTAAAAAAAGCAATCTTAACAGAAGCAAATTTAGAAAATGCGAATTTGGGAAGAGCTGATTTGAGAGGAGCAAATTTAACAGGGGCAAATTTGAGAGGAGCAGATTTAACAGAAGCAGATTTGAGAAAAGCAGATCTAACAGGGGCAAACTTGATGGGATCAAACTTGACTAGATGTAGAATTAGGGATGCTAACTTTTCAAAAGTTGATTTTAGAAACACTGATTTAACCAATACTAAAACCAAACTTACAGGTGCTAAGTTAAAAGGAGCATATTATAATGATGAAACTAAATTCCCTGAAGGATTTAATCCCAAATTTGCACAAATGATCCATGAAGATGATATTAAAACTAAAAAATATCATAATTCCGAATGGATAGAATTATTAACCAAGAAAAAAGTTAAAACAGTAAAATCTCCACCACCACGAGAAGGACAACAGGAATTTAAAGAAGAACTAAAAGAAACTTATGGTTATAGATGTTTAATTAGTGGTTGTCACATTGAACAAATTATTGAAGCATCACATATTATTCCTTATAGCAAGATTGAATCTCATGATGTAGCTAATGGCTTACTTTTGAGAGTAGATTTGCATAGACTTTTCGATGCACACCTCATAGCTATTCATCCAACAACCAGAGAAGTATTAATATCGGAACAAATAGCGAAAGACTATCAAGATATTAGAGGAATAAAAATAGCAAGTTGTTTAACTGGTGAAGATGCTACTAAACAACAGGACGCGCTAAGATATCATTGTGAACAATGTAATTGGATAGATAAGCAACTGTTAGAATAAGTCATAAACTTGATATAATGAATTTGTCAATGGAGATATGAATATGACCGTACAATTTAGAGAAAAGGCTTTAATGGCTTATGAAACCATGCCATCAAGTCAAAAAAATAAAGTTTCTCAAGTAATACAGCAGCTAGATGTCAAAAACTCACAGCACTTAAAGTCTGACAGACTTGAGAATACAGATACATGGGTAGTCAGAGTAGACCCCACAGTAAGGCTACTTTTTAAACAAACTGAACAAGGGTTTTTAATAATTGATATTATTGACCGCAAAAAGGAAGACAATTAGTGATCACATTGATTCCTTATAAATTTGATATTAACGAATGTGATCAACAGATCCAAGAACTGCAACATTTTCTCAAAACTAACTTAGAAATTAGAGAAACTGGAAAAAACGGACTACAAAGGTTTTTCTCAAATCGTCCTAACTTAATTCTTTTACTTGGATATTGGCATTTTGGACTAGAACCAGCTTTTTATAAGCCGGAAGTCAGTTTATTTAGTAACGAGTTTAGAGCAGATTTTGTAATTTCTGACCGACAGAAAAAGAAGTTTGTATTTGTTGAATTTGAGGATGCAACAGAAAATAGTATTTTTAAGCCTAAATTACAAAATTCCGACTCAGGTAATACCAGTTATGAATGGTCATCGAGGTATGAACATGGTGTGAGTCAAGTGATTGACTGGTACTACCGCATGGATGATTATGAGAGAACCTACAAATTTGAAGAGTATTTTGGTCATCGTGAAATCAGTTATACTGGCTTGCTTGTGATTGGGAGAGATAAATTTCTCCAGCAATCTGGCTTAATGCAAAGATTTCGCTGGAGGTCAAGCAAAACTATCATCAATAGTAAGCCTCTTCACTGCATTACTTTTGATCAATTGCTTCAGGAGTCAATAGAAAAGCTATCTACACTTAAAGCGAGTGACCAGCTAGAATGACAGCGCATTTCTCCCATTACCTGATGCTAGGACTGCTTGTTTTACAATGGACACAAAACCTTAAAATTGGGAAGCAATTCATGAATACTACAAATGATTCTCCACATTTGGATAGTTCATCGGAGGTTTTAGAATCTACAACAGAGTTACAGAACCACCTTAATGAATTACTCAAGCAACTATCACCGGAAAGATTACAGGTGTTGGCGGATTTTGCTGCTTACTTAGCAAATGCTGAAAGCGAAGCTGCAACACAAGAACTTTTGGCAATTCCTGGTTTGCTAGAGCGAGTTAAGCAAAATCAAACCACCCCTAAAACCCATTACACAAACTGGAGAAACCTTCGATCTGATGTATGAAGTTCTTCTCCATCCCGATGCCCAAAAGGTTTATGTCAATGCTGACAAAGCCCTAGCCAAGAAAATTGCCAGATGTTTGCAGCAACTAGAACAAAATCCCCGATCGCATCCGAACATCAAAGCCCTGAAGGGAGATTACGCAGGGTTTTATCGCTATAGAATTGGGGATTACAGGGTCATCTATTCGATAGAGGATGAAGTGGTGCAGGTATTTGTTGTGGCGATCGCTCATCGCGGCGAAGTCTACGAACAGTGAATGTGATTTGGTGAGTCTAATAAAACCTATTATTTTAGCCATTTCCCAATCACCAATCACCAATCACCAATCACCCTTTACCCAACTCCTGAGAACGATGAGCAGCAGCTTTCACCGCTTCAATTAAAGCAGAACGAAAACCAGCCTTCTCCAACTCGCTCACTCCCGCAATAGTCGTTCCCCCAGGACTGGTAACTCGATCCTTCAACTCTGCGGGATGAAGTTTACTTTCTTCTATCAGTCTGGCCGTTCCCAATACCGTATGTAAAGCTAATTGTTTAGCCACGGCTCTGGGTAAACCCGCAGCCACACCCCCATCAGATAAAGCTTCAATCATCAACGCCACATAGGCAGGACCACTACCAGATAAACCTGTCACTGCATCCATCAGCGTTTCTGGAACTTCCACCACTTCCCCCACTGCCGCAAAAATTTCCTTAGCGGTTGCTTGATGACTGGGTTGAGCATAAGCACCCGTACAAATAGCCGTCATTCCTGCACCCACTGTAGCCGGTGTATTGGGCATAGCGCGAATAACTGGCAGTTGGGGAAAAGCCGCTTCTAGCTGTTTTAAAGGCACACCTGCCAAAATAGAAATAATTAAAGGTGTATTTTTTATAGGTAAAATATCTGCTAATTCTTGGGCGATCGCACTTAATATTTGTGGCTTCACCGCCAACACTACCGCCTCTTGAGCCTGAGACAACACCAAACTATTATCAGTTGTCACAGTCACCCCATATTGCTGCTGTAAAAAACTCCTACGAGTCTCCTGGGGTTCACTGACAATAACTTCCGCACCTTGATAAATGCCCCTTGCAATAAGGCGGGATAATAGAGCTTCTCCCATTACCCCGCCACCAATTAAACCAAATTTAATAATCATTTAGTTATTTAGTCATGAGTTATTAGTCATTTGTCTTGAACCTGACAAACGACTAACTTTAACTTCATTATTGTGCCATGCGGTTAGGTTCGCTGCCCCAAGTGGGAGTAGTACCTGTAGGACGAACGGGACGTACTGGTGGTTGGGGTACTTCATGTAAAAATCCGCCTTGAGTGCTGACTTGCACACAACTGGGTGTAAACAAAAAGATACTTTCACCAATTCGTTCTTGATGTCCATCTAGAGCATACGTACCACCGGCAACAAAATCAACTGCCCGTTGAGCTTGATCCGGGTCCATAATAGTCAAGTTTAATACTACAGACTTACGCTCACGTAATGCTTGAATTGCCTGGGGCATTTCTTCAAAAGTGCGGGGTTCGAGAACTAAAACTTCAGAAATTCCATTAATTGCGCCTGGCATACCAATCACATTACTCATAGGCTTTGATCCTGCTGCTGCTGCTACTTCATCTCCCATTGTAGAGGAGTTTTCACGCCAACGTCGATTAGGAGCAGGGGTTTCTTGTGGAGCAGGTTGAGAATTTTCTTGCTGATACAGATTTTGGTAGCTGTCGGTATCTGGTTCTTCCTCGTAATACTCGTATTCTACCTGCTCGTTCAAGCCCACAAAATCTCGAAGTTTGGAAAATATATTGTTCATTGTCTACGCTCCCAGTGGAAATTACCTTAATTGATCCAGATTTAAATTGTGGTAGCCCTAGTAAGTGCTGCTGCTTTGAGCAATTTTATTGCTATTTGTATTTTCTAGTACAGGTTTTCATAAAGAAAAGACTGTTCTAGAAAGAACTTTATATGGACATAACAATGAGTTAAAATTATATCCTAAAGATGGAGTTATGAAAAGTTCTTTTCCTCTAGTTTTGTCTTAGTATTTACATTTGTCAAGTATATAAATCTAGCTACTTGGTTTTCCCCAATAGGCACTGACGCAATTGTCAGTGCTGAGTTGTTTAAAATACAGTCTTATTTGGTGAGATGTGGGAAATTTGGGAGCGATGCCCAAACAAAATAGTCCCTAATCTGACCATTGTTGCACCTGCTTGGATTGCCAATTGATAATCCCCAGACATACCCATAGATAGATGCTGCATTGTGATATTACCCCATTGTTGTGAGGCAATTTCTTGGGCGAGTTTATGGGTATGTTTAAACACATTCAAAATTTCCTCCTCATTCAAACCCAGAGGCGGAATTGTCATCAAACCTTGAATTTGCAAATTTTTGCATTGATCAAGTGCTGCCAAGTCTGCTAATAGTTCTGGGATTATCCAACCAGACTTGTGAGGATCAGCGAGAATTTTGACTTGTAGGCAAACCAGGGGACTCACTCCTAGCTGTTGCGCCAGGGTATCTAGACGCTGGGCTAGATGTAGATTATCTACAGAGTGAATCCAATTAAATAATTCCAAAGCTTTTTTAGCTTTGTTACTTTGTAAATGTCCAATGAAGTGCCAAGTAATATCTGGCAGATCCTGTAACTCCTGTTGTTTACTGGCAGCTTCTTGGATGCGACTTTCACCAAAATCACGAATGCCCGCGCTGTATGCTTCCCGCATCAGTTCGGTTGGTATTTGCTTACTAACAGCGATCAACCGTACTGAAGGCGGAAGTTCAGCACGAATGGTAGCAATACGTTCACTAATTGAACTTGTCATTGGAATGTTCGTTGGAAAACACTTTGAAGCTGATCGTACTCCTGTGGCTTGCCACTGCGACGCAAAGTACGCAAACGATTTTCCAGCATCATTCTGGCTTCAGTCCGGCCAATAGACTGAAATTTAATACCTTTAACGTCATTTGTTACCAAAAAAAATAAGCGTTGGGCATATAGTGTAGTAAACAGATCCTGGTTATCATCAACCATACAGATCCTATATAGTAAACCCCACGTTGGATGATTGATGTAAGTTTCTGAGTAGTCTGGATTCATTTAATAGTCAAGGTTGGGAGTATATATTCTTTTTTCGCAGTCTCACACAATCATTCCGACGATAATAAGCAGTCTTCGGCCAGAATTTTTTTTGGCTGACAATGCGAAACTGTGGATCAGTTATCAGTTATCAATTATCAGTTATCGCCATTGACTGTTAACTGTTCGCTGTTAACTGCCTCCTGCCTCCTGCCTCCTATGAAGTTCCTCAGAGTGAAAACCAGCTTTTGGACTTCTCGTTGCATGGGCTTGTTTCCATCCTGCCATAATTCTCGCTTTATGGCGCAAATCTCAGCCGATGTTATTGTTCTGGTTGGGGTGGGGTTAGTAGCTAGTTACGATTTTCTTAAATATAGGACTTATGCAAAATTGGACTCAAAACCTGATTCTGACGTAGGGGTAATTCATGAATTACCCCTACTTTCATTCGGTTTTGCGTAAGCCTCCTGGGGCAACCACGGGGGGATTGCCCCTACTGCCCCTGATCTTTTTAGGTGGTAATTAATTTGGCAGCAACCATGAGTTCAGGTATATTAATCACACCCCGGAAGAAAAAATCGCTGAGAAGTTGCCAGCCTCTGAGAGTGAAAAACTGTTCCCGTAGGGTTGGTCTGGCTGCTGGATAAAGCTGTCGCCACAGTAGAAGATCCCCACGAGTTAGACACCAATCATCACAACGGTATCTGTCTACAGAAAAATTCGCGTTTTCAAGTAGTGTAAATATATTTTCTTGACTAAAAGCATGGAGGTGATAAGGATCTATATGTCGGGTTTCACCAAGTGGTGCTGACAGCAGTAAGTCACCTCCGGGAATTATCAAACTGCGAAGACGATTTAGAAATTTTGCAGGATAGGGTAGGTGTTCTATCGTCTCGAAAGAAACAATCACGTCGAATTGCTGTAACCACTCAAAGGTCAGAGCATCAGCACAGACAAATTCTACATTGTTTTCTTGATAGTGGTTTCTGGCGTATTGTATGGTTTCTGGGCAGATATCTACCCCGACTACTGCGATCGCCCCTGCAAGACGAAGCATCTGACTACCGTATCCTGTACCACAGGCGATATCCAAAACTCGTTTACCTTGTACATAAGTTGCCGCAGTTTCGTAGCGTCGCAAATGAATTTCAAAAAGTTTTTGACTTGCGGGATCGCTGGGTATCTGTTTGGGAATTAGACGTTCCCAAGTGAAGGGAAGACTATCTAAAGTTGTTACCGATTGACTGGGGAGATTGTGTTTATATTTCATAATTTTTAACCTATTTTAACCCATTTGATCTAATGCTTTCAAGTCCAATGTTTGCAGCCATTTCTGTGTGCGTCGCATTCCTTCGTCTAGGTCAATTTTTGGTTGATAATTTAATACACTTTGTGCTTTAGCAATGGAATAAGCATGGGGACGAGTGATAAAATCTAAGGCTTCCGGTAAAATATCAGGTTTCTTGCCAATTAGTTTTAGCCCTTGATGGCGCAGTTGCAACAGAAGTTTGAGTTCATTTTTAGGCAGAGAAAGAGGTGCAGGTAAATCTGCAATTTCCGCCAACCGTGTAAAATATTCTTTCCAAGAAGTTTCTTGTCCGTCAGTGATATTAAATATCTCTCCAGATGCTTCTTTTTCTATGGCTAGAAATATAGCATCAATGAGATTGTCTATATATAAATGGTTAATTACTCCCTGCCCATTGTTGGCTAACCTAAATATTTTTTGGCGCATCAATTGTAGTGGTCGAACTACCCAGGGATAGCTTCCTGGTCCGTAAACATCTCCTGGTCTGAGAATGATAATGTTAAAATCTGGGGGGAAATTAAGTTGCAAAAGTGCGTTTTCGCTTTCTATTTTTGTCTGACAATAGGGATGATTTTCGGCAAAAATTGGATCAGCTTCGGTGACACGATCAGGATAATTAAAACCGTAAACAAGAACACTGGAAAGATGAATAAAGGTTTTCACACCTGCATTGTGAGCAGCTTTGGCTATGTTAACAGTTCCGCCCACATTTACCTCACGAAAATGCTGGAGTGATCCATGTTCTTTGACAATGGCTGCTGTATGTAAAACAATATCAACTCCTTGGCAAGCTTTTTGCACAGTTGCAGGATCAGTTACACTGCCAATAATGACATCAGCGCCTAATTTTTCAGCTTTTTTAGCTTTTATTTGGGAATGTTGCAGCCCACGAACTTTCAAACCTTTTGCTAGGGCTATTTCGGTGGTACGTAAGCCTATAAACCCACCGATTCCAGAAATAAGAAGTGTTTTTCCACAGAGGTTCATTATCAGTAAACGTTTCGTTAATTTTTAAATTGAGCATTTTTTTGGGAAAGAGAAGTTACTTTTGCAAAACATAACAAAGGTATTCTTGATCTCCATTTTTAAATGCTTCATACATGGGAGTTCCTTGGCATCCAGCAAACCAGTTGGCGACTATGTGTAAGTATTTAGGAATATACTGGTTAATTATTTTTAGCTTTCTTTCATTTTCTAAATCCATAGCTTTGAGAATATTAGGGGTTATTATTTCCGATTTTAAAATTTTAAACCCAGTATTTTTTAATGCTATCGTTGTTTTTTCAATGTCTTGTTTGGGGCGAAAATCAGTAAATAAAAAGTAACCATTTGGGCGCATAATTCTAAAAGCTTCAGCGAAAAAACGTTCAGGCGAACCGTAACAATGTGATGATTCAACATTAACGACTACATCAAAGGAACAATCATTAAATGGTAGAGATTCTGCATCTCCGAGTTGAAAATTTAGTTGGGGAACAGAATGTGCTTTTTGACAGAATGCTATATTGCTTTTGGAAAAATCAACCCCGGTCATTGTTTTTGGTTGTAAATGACGGGTAATATATGAAGAACCACCACCACGTCCACATCCTACTTCAATAACATCCAATCCTTGCAGTGAAATAGCATTGGCAACATGATGATAAAGTTGAAGACAATAACGTTCTTCTTCTTCAGATGGGTTCAATTCTAGTTGTTTGGTATTCGGTTCTACATCTGCATAACCATAGTTGATAAAAGTAATTTTTATGTTGCTATAATTAGCTGCGAAAAGGTTATACCATCCTTTCCAAAACAATCTTCTCAAGGGATAGTGATTAGGACGAGATATAAAGTTATTTAACAAATTTTCAGGCAGAGAAGTGAAATTACTCAACATCTTGAACTCCCAAGTAATAGGTGATTAAAATGAACAGGTTTCAAGTGAATTTAGCTGGAAATTAAGGCAGCATCCCAAATGTGTAAATTTATTTTTATCTATGGAAATAATATGCACTAATATCCTGATATGATTGAACCGCAAAGGGCGCAAAGAACGCAAAGGTAAGAGAGTTTCAGAGAGTTTTTGGTGTGGCTGTGTTGATTTTTTTCAAAGTTGGGATGCTCCCTAAATCAATTTTTGGATATCAGTTTTTTTCAACCATTCATGAGTACGATGCATTCCTTCAGTCAAATCAATTTTTGGTTGATAACCCAGCATAGTTTTTGCTTTGGTGATGGAATAGGCATAAGGACGAGTGATAAAATCTAGTGATTCTGGCAGAATATCGGCTTTTTTTCGCAACAGTTTTTGACCTTGGTAACGCACTTGCAACAATAATTTCATTTCATCTTTGGGTAGAGAAATAAAAGCTGGTAAATTTTCTATTGCAGCTAATTTTGTAAAATACTCTTTCCAAGAAGTTTCTTGTCCATCTGTGATATTAAATATTTCTCCAGATATTTCTCCCGATGGTTCTTTTTCAATTGCCAAAAAGATAGCATCAATGAGGTTATCTATATAGAGATGATTACTTACACCTTTACCATCATTGGCATAAGCAAATAAATTTTGACGCATCAATAAAAGTGGACGTACTACCCAAGGAATACAACCGGGACCGTAAACATCACCAGCGCGGATAATAATAATATTAAAATCTGGTGGTGCATTCAATTGTAAAAGTGCAGATTCTGCTTCTATTTTCGTTTGACAATAGGGGTTATTTTCTCCACAAAGCAATTCTGATTCTGTCACTTGATGAGGATAGTTAAAGCCATAAACTAGGACGCTGGAAAGATGCACAAAAATTTTCACACCAGCATCTTTGGCGGCTTTTGCCATCTTCATTGTACCACCAACATTTATTTCCCGAAATTTCTTGATATTGCCTGTTTCTGCTGCCAATTGTTCGGTATGAAACACAATATCTACTCCTTGACAAGCTTTTTGGGCAATGGCAAAATCAGTGATGTTACCAAACAATAAATCAACATCCAAATTATTGGTATTTTTCTTGTTCACAGAAGTTTGTAAACCACGAACTTTCATGCCCCGTTCTAAAGCTAATTCAGCAGCACGTAAACCAATAAAGTTATCTATTCCCGTAATCAGTAATGTTTTTGAATTGATGTTCATAATTCTCACAAATTACTCAATTTTTTAACTAGGAAGATTAATAACCCAATTACCTATTACCTATTCCCTGTTCCCTATTTCCTATGAATTATCAATTGATTTTTACTACTTAGATTTGCTTTGATAGAAGCAAAATGTTGTCCACCTAATTCAATTTGTTCTGCTACACATCCATTTTTTAATCTATCAACTAGATAGTCCATATCATGAGCAATAAAATTTGTGCCATGATCTGGTTCGATCAAACTAACTAATTTGATATTTTTTGTTTGTTGATTAGCTAAGTTAGAAAAACCTAAAAAATTAAACACTCCTGATTCATAAGTTCCACAGGGTACAGAAGGATTATCAACACCAAAGCAATATTCATTTTCTTGAAACCAATCATAAGCAGGATAGCCATGAAAGTGAACAATTGGCGCACCATGAGCAATTAATTCTGGTGTATATAAGGCAGCACCTAGAGTAATTGCCAGCATAACATAGATATCATAGGAAGGTTTGATATCTGATTTAGTTGACTGATTGCCTAGTGGTAATTGCAGATGTAAATTATTTTTTAACCCAATGCGAAGGATATCTTGCTCAATATTTAAATCTGTTTTATTAGAACCTGAACGAGAACTAAGTAACCAAATATCAGGGATTTGTTTAAATACATATTCTCCAGCGATGAGGATTTTAATATAACGTCTACCTGTTTCATTTGTACGAATTTCATTACTACTAAATCCCGCAACAGGTAATAAGTTTTCCCATTCAGCAGCAGTTATTTCTGGTTTTCCTACATAATAAGGTGGTTCTGCATAAGCGACAAAACCATAAGAAACTCCCGTTCTACCATTGACGATGACATTAACAATATCTCTGTGGGACTTTCTTTTAATAACTTCCGCTAGTTTAAAACCTGGTGGAAATAAACCAGTTGATGCTAGTTCTTGACCTAGTTTCACCAATTTATGAGCATAACTAGATATATAAGGATTATATTCTCCGATTTCAAATCTATTCATTAACAGGGGAGCGATGGGAACAAAAACTTTAGGAATCAGAGATTTGGAAATAAAATTATCTATTTCTGTTCTTTCAAAAATAGAATCTGATAGATTCATATTGAGAATGGAAATTTTATCATTAGATACGCCAATGACAATTTCGGAAAATGTTTTAATGAGTGTATTGATGCCAATGCTAATTTTGTCTTGATACTTGGTTAAGGGATTTACAAACTCTTCATCTATTTCACCAATAATGATGACTTGAGTATTTGTTGGATCTTCGACATATTTTGCGGCATGATCTTCCGCCCAACTACTTAATTTAGCGATTTGAACAACAGACATTTTTTGCTGATTTACTAGCCAGGGATAAGATAAAAGATAAAAATTTTCAGCTATAAATATTCCTAATTTTCTCAACCATGAATTAGGTCTTTCTACATCTATGACTGCATCAACTTCTGCTCGCACACCCTTGATTTTTAAAGAATGATTCCAATTAAATAGAGGAATTTTGATATCATAGAAAATTTCTGTTGTTGCTTCCTGCCAAGGGATCACAGTAACGCCCAAGTTTTTTAACTTAATTGCTAATTCTTGGCGGAATTTAATAATTGTTTGATGATGATAACCATGAGGTAAAGGTCTAAATGTCACACTGAGATTTTGAGCCATCATGTTTGGGTTAATAATTGGGGGCTGATATCCTATAGGTGATTCACCTGCAAAACCACCTATTAACCTGCCAATAGTTTGTAAACTAATTCCTTGAATCAGAGGTTCAGAAGCTGATTTTGTAGCAATATTCATTTCTTGTAATAATGCCAAAATATCTCCTTTATATGTGGCTATTTCCGCTTGGATTTCTGGTGTAATTATCCCTTTAGGAGAACGAATATTTAATTTGCTATTTTCAACCCAAAATTCCACACCTTGTTGAGTGAGTTTCGCTAAAAGTTCGGATGCGTTCATGACTAAATCTCCCAGTTTTTAACGAACTAAAAAGCATAAGGAAAAGAAGACACTCCGCTGAATGATGTTTCCTCCATTCGTGCGAAGTGTCAGTCTTAGAGGAGGAAAAAATTGAAAATTTGTAAGCATTCAGTTATTAGCCATCAGCAATCAGCTAACACCAAAGAATTGCCAATTTATTCGTGTCGTGTTAATTTGCGGAAATGCTGGAAATTACAAGCTAAATTCTTACAAAAATGTTTATGTATTGTTTAAATCTGCAAAATTTCTGAGTCTGAATTTTCTAATTCTTCAGCTAATCTCTGTGCCAATTCTTCAATGGTGGGATAATACCACAAATGGATTAGAGATAATTTAAATCCCAGAAATTTCTCAGCTTTACTCGCAAGTATTATGGCTTGAGATGAATCTAAACCGTAGCTATCTAACGGTTCTCGAATATCTATTTCCTCTGGGTTAACTCCCAATATATGAGAAATATTATCTATTAGCCAAGCTTGAATATCTGCGGTATTAACGGCTGTTTTTACAGGGTGTTGATAAAGATTTTCGCTCATTTATTTATGCACCTCTAATTTTTGCAGTATTGGATGATAAATTAAGGATGTAACAGACAACTTGATTTACCATATCTTCCATTGTCTCCCGACTAATTGAAGGTTGAGAAAAAACGAAGTTTAACAGCATTTTGCCTTGAAAAGTTGCCACATGAATCACAAACATACCTGCATATAAAGAATGAGAACCTGCAAAACTGATCTCTTCTAGTTCTAATTCACCATACGATTTGGGAATGTTTACCTTGCCAATATTAGATACTGAAACTGTAGCTGCTACTTGTTGAGGAAAGAGAAAACAAAACTTGGTTAGATACTTGGCAAGTAATACCATATTAAAAATATCACCATGCTTAATTCCCGATTCTAAATTTTGTTTGACTTCCCTTGCTAATTCCCAAACAGATGTATTTTGGTTTATGGTGTGAAATCCCATCAGAGATGTAGCTAAAACAGCTAAGTTTTCCTTATTAATTGCAGGTTGCAAACGTCTGCGTAAATCAAGATAAGATAGACAATTCATGCAGACACTTTTTTGATTTGGTTTGATAATTTTTCTAGCTACTGTCAACATGAGTAAGGCACATAAAGCACTGTTGACTGTGGTATTTTCTAGCTGACATTGAGCAATAAAATTTTCAGTTGCATCTGCAAAAATTTGTTTATGGATAATTGCACAATTCCGTTGATAAATGGGTACATACTTTTCAACATCTAATGTTTTTGGTTGTTTCCAAAACTTTTGCAATCCAATTTTTAACAATAATAAAAATCTGCTTGTATTCCCTCTCCAACCTTGTGTATATTTGGGTAGTAGTTTTTCAATGGGTGGTAGTTGTTCTAAGGTGGTAACTTGTTTAATGGTGTCACCAGATGTAAGTCTTTGGTAATAAGTGAAAATTTCTGAATGCAGTTGAATACTGGATAAACCATCAGAAATTGCATGGTGCAAGGTGGAAATTAGATAATTAATTTTTGGCTCATCCTTGATAGTAACTATGACAACTCTCATTAGACATTTGCTACTATCAATTGCCTCATTCATTTCTTGATTAACAACTTCTTGCCATTGTTCCT
The DNA here is from genome assembly GCF_015207205.1 of Sphaerospermopsis sp. LEGE 08334. Lineage (NCBI taxonomy): Bacteria > Bacillati > Cyanobacteriota > Cyanophyceae > Nostocales > Aphanizomenonaceae > Sphaerospermopsis > Sphaerospermopsis sp. LEGE 08334. The sequence continues at coordinate 59,633 of NZ_JADEXH010000005.1, forward strand.
TATCTAAATTTATAACTGTTTGCAAAGGGATTTTTTCTGTACCTATGGGTTGAAAATAAAAACGATTTTGAGAATGGATAATGCGAGAATTTAGACTAGGATGGCGATATTGAATAATATCTAAAGCCTGTCTGATAACTGCTTTTTGGAGGTTGCCGTTAATGCGACTAATAGTAACTAAATTCCAGGTTTTAGCACGGCTATTGAGGATTTCCATTGTTGCTTCCAGACTGCTTAATTCTCTGTTATCTGGCATAGTCATAATTTTTCTGGAAAATATTGACTGTATTCATCTGGAATTTGTAGTCCTTGGATTTTTAAGTTTTGGATGCGGTATAAAAATGTTGCTCCTGTCATAATGTGTTCAGCAACTTCTACTACTTGGCGATTTTTTGGTTCAGCTAAGTATGAACCTCTCACCCAATCATTAAAGCTACCCATTGCCGGTCCACACCAAATTTGATAGTCAATTTCTCGACCTTTTTCTCCACTGTTAGACCACCGAGAAGACAATCCTAAATACCAACGGAAAATTAGAGCCATTTTCAGTTTAGGATTACTTGCAGCTTTGGTTAATTTATCTGGGTTGCGTTGGGATAAATAATTAACTGTTTCTTGCCAAACTTCTTGCACAGGCTTTTTCAAAATTTGCTTTTCTAGTTTCTCTATTTCCGCTAGGGGAATTTCTTCAATTGAATTGTAATTTTTGTATAATTCATATAATTTTTGAGCGCGGAGAGGAAAGAGTGTACCACGTTTGAGAACTTGCAATTTTACACCCATTTCAAACATATCTGCGGCGGGAGCCATCATCACATCAGCCATTTCGGCTTGAGCTAATAATTCTTTGGTGTATTCAGAAGTTCCGGCTTCAATGCAAGATTGATTTATAGAACCTGTAACAACATAAGCAGCACCCATAATAAAGGCAGCTAAGGCTGATTTTGGTGTAGAAATTCCGCCAGCTACGCCAATTCTGACGGGGTTTTCATATCTGTATTTATTTTGAATTTCATCTCGTAATTCTAAGATGGAAGGTAATAAACATATCAGGGGACGATTATCTGTATGACCTCCAGAATCTGCTTCTACTGTAATATCATCAGCCATAGGAATTTTGCTGGCAAGATTGGCTTGTAATTCACTAATTAAACCTTGTTCAACTAATTGTTTAAGGATTTTTGTAGGTGCAGGTTGCAAAAATTTAGTGGCAACTTCGCGGCGAGAAACTTTGGCGATGACTTTATTTTTGATTTGGATTTGATTGGCTGAATTTAAACTTAATCCTGCGGCTCGATAATAAACAATGTTGTCAGTTAAATCTAAAAATGCAGATGCTTCAACAATTCTGACTTGATGTTTGAGATATAAATTAATGCTAAGACGTTCAATTGCTGGTTCACTGGGACTATGGAGTAAGTTAAAAGCGTAAGGTTTTTGATTTAAGGCTTGCTGAATTTTGTTAATAGCAGTCTCGACACGGGAAGGGGATAAACCTCCTGCACCAAAGACACTTAAAATTCTTTGTTTACCTAGTGCAATTACCATTTCTTCTGATGCTATTCCTTGAGCCATTGCCCCAGTCATATAGGCATATTTTACACCATAAAAATCGAGAAACCTTGTATCACCTAGTTGTTGAATTGCTAAGGGTGGAACAGCCATTAACATTTCCATCTGGGCTGTTTTACCATTATTGACATGAGATAAATTACCTTCGTTTGTGATGCCAATTATCCCTTCATTTCTAACTATATAACATGGTTTTTCTAAATTCCTCAGTTTTAATTTAATTTGTTTTGCATCAAAGGAAACATTTTTAAAATTACCTTGCCAATTTTGATGATGGTTGATAAATAAGTTAGAAAAATGGAGATTATTTTCTTGATTCGATCTATTTTCTGTATTGTACATTTGAGCCAACCTCTTAACATCTAATGTGGTTTTGGGAACTCCGAAAAATAAATTATTCAATTAATTGATATTATCTAAACTTCCTGCACCTGATTCCTTTATCTATTAGTAAATTACCTTATTTGGGCGGGCAAGATGCCCACCCCACACATACACCACAAATACAGGTTATTTAATTTTTGCTCGTTGTTCAACTATCTTTTTGTAAATGCCTATTTTTTGTTGAATTAAACAATTGATTTGCTGTAATGATGCTTGGCGTGATTTTAATAAAAAACTGTGAGCTTTATTTATGAGTGCATTGTTATCACTCAATTTTTGATAGTGCAGATTAGAGGTATGATGGGGGATAGATTTTAAATCTTCCAGAGAAATTAAAGGTGGATTTTGGAAATTACTGTTGGGTTTTAATTGAATTTGAGTTTGACTATTTACCCCAGAAAGAGAATACAAGGGTGATAAATCTAATTCAACTTGATGGCTGACGAGTTTGGCTAATCCTCTAATAATTGAAGTATGATCATCTACTCCCCTTCTATTCATAGATACAGCGAGGTGTTCTTTTTCTTTGAGGGTTGAATTTATCCAGCGAGTACAATTGCTACCAACTCCTACTTCAATAAATATTCTGATGTTGTCATTGTAGACGCGGTTAATTAAACGGGGAAAATCAAGTTGTTGGCAGAGACTTTTAGCAATGTTATGTCCTATAGTTTGACTATCAATTGTAATTGGTTCGTAATTTGCAGCAGAATAAAAAGTAGATTCTGGTATATTTTGAATCGGCAATGTGTTAATTTTCGCCAGTTCATTGTACTCTGATTCCATTGGTTGACAATGAATTACATGATTTATTGATGTAGGAAAAGCATCACATTTAAGGTTTTCAATGACTCGTTTACAAGCTTGTGTTTCTCCTGCAATCACAACTTCTTCCGGTGTGTTAATTAATGAAATATACACACGGTTTTCATGTTTGATTGCTTCCTTAACTTCTGATATTGGACATATAACAATGTAGTTACTCCAAAATTCTGGAACATTGCTATTTAAAGGTATCCCCCAAGCTTTACGAACTGCATTTTTCGTTCCTGATAGTTGGGTTTTAAATAAAGGAGATGAGTTCAAGTAATCACTGGTATTTTTAAAGCTAGCCCAAATACCTTGGGCTAACATCATGCTGGTTTCACCAAGACTGTAGCCAAAAGCGCATTGAGATTGAATTTGAAAATAATTTTTGAGAATTGCTGTGATGATCCCAGCAATGCCAACTTCTGCCTCCAGCATTGTTACTGGGTCATCTATTAATTGCTGTTCTATGACTTCTAATTGTCTTTTTGTCAGTTTATTGATGCTGCGGGGATAAATTATTTTTTCAATCTTAGCAACTCGTTCATAAACGTTGTTAATTACTGGATCGTCATAAATTTTCGGAAATAGTCGGAAGAGGTTGCGACCTATACCAAGATAAGATGTGAAAGAGCCGGGATAAACGAAAGCAATTTTACCTTTTTTTCCCTGTGGGTTGGCTGTAAAATAACTGCCAAGAGGAGTTTGCCAATCTTTGCCAGTCTCAAAGGCAATTTTAACACCTTGAATTGCCCGATCTATTTCTCTTGTTAATTCTTCTTGATTACGTGCTAAAATTGCTATGGTGTAATTTTGATTTTGATGTTTTTGATGTTTTTGATGTTTTTGAAATTCTCTAAATGTTTGGTTAGCTAGTTGGGATAAAGTAGGATAATTTTGCAGATTTTTTTGCAGTGTGAAAATTTTGTCTAGGAGTGAAGATTGATTTTTGGCAGCTATAGCAAATAAATAATAAGGGATTTGTTCTAAATATTTGCTGCTGCGTTCTATTTGACTGGGATCTTCTGACAAAATTAAATGTACATAACTGCCATCAGCTTCCATGCTATTAATAGCAGCTATTCTTCTATTCGCACCTGATTCTAAAAACCAAGGTTTAGATTCTGTGGCAACATAAAAAGGACTACCACGCCAAACATCTGGTTTTTTTACACCACTCCATTGGGGAACTGCGGGAATGTAGCGGTAATATAAACAAAGTGCTGTTTTAATTAAGCTGATAATTCCTGATGCTGTGTGAGTGTCACCAATGTTAGTCTTAACGCTACCTAAAGCACAATTGAAATAACTATTTAAATTTGTTTCTCCTGTTGTATAAGCTGTGATTAAACCTTGAATTTCTGCTTCATCTTGTTGGGTAATTCCACTAGCATAAACTTCCAGATAACCAATATCTTTGGCTTCAATTTCTGCCAGAGAAAAAGCTGTTTGACAAGCTTGGGTGACAGCTTCTGGTTGATATGGAGAATTTTGCAATACACTTAAAGCATCAATTACTGCATATATGCAATTATTCTCTTCTCTGGCTACATCGTGAAGTTGCAATACTACTGCTGCTACACCTTCTCCTGTTACAGTTTCATGAGCTTTTTGATCATAACTGAGGGTATGTAAATCTGTGCAGTGATTTTCCTGTTTACCAAAGTCCATTGCTGCTACTAAAACAGCATCTACTTGCTTATTTATTAATAGCTTTTGTGCTAAATTTAATGCTGAAAAAACTGAATTTTCTTCAGCAAAAGCTGGACTTGTTGCATCCCAAAGCCGGGAAATATAACTGGCTAATTTATTGTCGTGATGAGTTTGGCATTTACTCACCATGATCACTGCAATTTTTGTTTCTGGTCGCAGTTTGGTATTTTTGAGAGTATTCTCAGCTACTTTTAACATTAATTTTTGTTGTGGTGATAATTTTTCAATTTCTGCTAATGGAATTGGTAAGGATGATATTTGACTATAATTAATAGGTGTAAAATCTTGTTTTCCTTGGTAAATACTGTGTTCAAAATCGTCTAATCCTTGAGAACCACTAACAAGACAATCCATGCCAATAATTGCCATTTTTGGAAGTTTATTTTGTGCAAATTCTTTCATGATGATTCTCCATTTTTCAGAATTAAGAGAAGAGATCACGCAGAGGCGCAAAGAGAAGAAGATTATTATCTAATGCCGAGATTCAGAGGGTAAAATCTACATTTTTGATCTGCGTCTCTGCGTGAGGTATCTAACCTATTTGCTTAGTTAGAACTGTACCTTTTGCACCAATCATGCGATTATAAATTTGTCCTTGTTGATTGTGGGTAATAACATCAGCAACTACGTTTGATTCTGTTTTGGATTTTACTTCACAAGTTACATAAAATGTTTCCCCAAAGGGAACGGGTGCAAATTGTTCAAAGTTGAGAATTTCTGAGGGTAAACAACCTATTTGATGAAAGTGTTGTGTCCAAATCCAGAGAGAATGAATCTGCACATCTGCTATATAGGGGTTGAATGTCTGCACTGGAAATTGTCCCTGTTGCTGTGCTGTTGGTTCTGGTAATTTACATTCGATGGTGAGTTTACCAGGACTGGCATTTAATACTGATTTTACGCCTTGAAAGATAGTTCCGTGAAATAGGCTACCTCCCCCATTTTGATATAGTAATGGATTGGTAGATAAGAATTGTTCATCTTGGTTTAAGTTCACTAATTCATAGTTAGGAGGTGTGGGGATTTCCCGTTTTAAAATCAGATTACTACTGAAATGATATCTGATTTTTCCTTCGGGGGTGATACTGCTAATTTTAGCAGCTATTTGTATTTCTTTGTTTTCTATTTTAGCAAGTTCTTGAATTTCTAGTGTGTATTCATTTGCTGAATTTTCATCAAAGACAATTCCTTTTAAGACTTTGAAGTTAGGACAACTAAAGGCTTGAAAACCGGGATATAGTTGTTCACAAGTGTTAGCCATCCATAAAAGTCCACAAGTTGCGGGAAGCACGGGACGACCTGCTATAACATGATCGTGTAAAAATGGATTGGATGCTAATGTTAATTGACGTTTAATGTGATAGGTTTTTAAGTCACTGGGTAATGTGGGAGGAATATAAACTAAGGGACTACCAATTACTACTTGTGCTGTATTTGAATTGATATTTGTTAGTTCATTAACTAACATTTTTGTGCCGATTTCTAGGGGTATAGTTTCAATTCCTCTTTCTGCAAATGCTTTCTTTAATTCTGGTGATACCATGCCACTCTCCCAGGGACCCCAGTTAATAGCAACTACATGACAATGGGGGTAATTCTGTTTGATAATATGGGCTGATTTGTTGAGGATTTCGTTAGCAAGTGCATAATCTGCTTGTCCCACATTGCCATAAAAACCGACCACTGAAGAAAACAATACTAAATATTGTAGTTGACTTGGTGGTACACATTGCAGGAGATTTTCTAAACCTTGAACTTTAGCAGTATAAACTTTTTCAAAATCCTGAATTGTTTTTTTCTCAATCCGTTTATCAGCTAAGTTACCAGCACCGTGAATAATTCCAGTTATCGCCCCTAACCTTTCAATTACAGGTGCAAGTTTTTCTGCTAATAAATTTCTATCGGTGATATCTACACTCAAATATTCAGCTTTTCCTCCTGCTTTCTCGATGGCTTTTAATGTATTTTGAATTTCTCGTTGAGAAGAAATTTCCTGATATTTTTTCTGCACCATTATGGGGGTTGGTTTTTCTCCTTTGGCGAGAAAATCCTCCATAATTCGCTGTTTTAATTCAGCTTCATTTTCATAACCCTCAGCCCAAACTGGTTCTGGTTCTGTACTGGAACGACCTAAAAGAATGAATTTACATTGAGATTCTTGGGCTAATTTAATCACACATTGGGCAGTGATTCCTTTTGCGCCACCACTAACTAGAAATACTTGATCTTTGGTAATGGGTAATTGATGATTAGTAATGGTTAATGGGGTAGGTTCTGCAACTAAAGTAAATCTACCTTTGTTGTTATATCCTACTTCTGTAACTAATAAATTTGGATCTTGCAATTCTGCAAGGATGTATTTTACCGATGTTTCTGCATTTAAATCAGGACTTAAATCCAGGGAACGACAAAATACTGTTTCCCATTCTTGATTTAAACTTTTAGTCAGTCCAAATAGTCCCGCACTAATAGGACTAAAATTATTGGTTTTTCCTAATCCAAATTCCCCATCTAACCGCGCAATGCTTAAAAAACAACTACGTCCTTTTGTTGCTGCTTGATTGAGTGATTCTTTGAGATGTTTGGCAATTAAAAATACATGACGGAGAATGGTTTTTTCTGTTTCCGAACTATCACTGAATACAGGGTGTAGATGAATGAAAGAACCTACAAGACCAAACTTATTAGAAATATCGGTTAACTGTTGCTGTAAATTCTCTTCCTGCCAATCATTTAATCTTATCTGATTAATTCCTACAGGTAAATCTGATTGCGTAGTGGGAAAGCTTAAAACTACAATTTTACAACCTCTACCTGTTAAAATCCTAGCTAATTTTTCGGTCGTTGGTGAACCATCATCAGTGATTAAAACAATGTGATTTTCAGGAATGGTGAAATCTAAACTATCAGGTTGGGGTAGTGGTTTTAATTTTGCTGGACTGCGAAGAATTTTGTGATGAAATTCCTGTTCTTTGACATCCTGTTTTTCTTGCGTCAACAACTGGGTTAAACCCTCAGCTTGATGTTGCATATACTCGGCAATTTCTCCCAGTGTACGCAATTTTCCTAATTCTTCTGGGTTGGGTTTGGGTAAGTCGGGATAAAGTTCTAGTAGTCCTCCTAAAATTTCTACTCTTTTGATGGAATCAATTCCTAAATCTGCTTCAATATCCATTGATAAATCCAACATTTCTACAGGATAACCTGTTTTATCACTAACAATGTTGAGCAGAATATTACTCAAATCGGTGGGGATTTTTATTTCTTGTTCCTCAGATTTAACTAATACATCCTCTTGCGAGACCTTGACAATTGCAGCATCAGTTTGTGTATCACTCAGATGGTTAGAAGATGCTAAAAATTGCGGTTCATGTTCAACAGTTTCATGAAGAACTTCTACAAACATTTGTGCGGGTAATTTTTGGTTTTCTTTTGTTTCTGAACTCTCTACTTTTTGTTCTACTTTTTGATTTAGCAACTCTGGAACTAGAGTTGGAACTAGAGTTTTTATATACTCGGCAATTTGTCCCAGTGTCCGCAGTTGTCCTAATTCTTCTGGATTCGGTTTGGGTAAGTCGGGATAAAGTTCTAAAAGTCCTCCTAAAATTTCTACTCTTTTGATGGAATCAATTCCTAAATCTGCCTCAATATCCATTGATAAATCCAACATTTCTACAGGATAACCTGTTTTATCACTGACGATATTGAGTAGAGTTTGACTGAGGGTGGAGGTATCTATATTAATTGGAGTTGTGGGAACGACGTTAATAGTATTTGATTTCTCTTCTAACGTCTCCTCTGGTTGAGGAGGGGAAATAAACCTCTCCGCTAACCCCTCTCCTACAAGGGGAGGAGAAATATTAAAATCATTTTCTTTAATTAAGGTTTTTCCGTTTTCTTGTACTTTTAGGAGATGGTTAGGAAGAGGTTGAGAAGGAGATTGGGGTTGATTTATATCATCAGTAATCTGCAAAAAATCATAATGTTGTTGCAGTAATTGAAAGTAATTATTGGCGTAGTCTTGCTGATAGTTCAAATATTTTTCATGTATGCGGATAGTTTCAGCTTGATGATCATGCAGCCGCATTATGCTACGTTCGTAACTAGAAATTGCTAGTTGTTGAGTTTGCGCTTGATATTCATTTACTTCGCTATTTTCCAACAACGAATACTGTTGTTGCATTAATTCATAAAATGTCTTTGTGTACTCTGTTTGATTTTGCAAAGATTGTTCATGGGCGTGTGTAATATCACTTTGTTGGCGAGTAAATTCTGCTAATGATTGCTCTAATCTGTCAATAACTCGGTCGTAATTAGGAAGTTGAATTTCTACTTTTTCAACTTTTTCTAATTTGCCATTACTACCATTATTCACAGTCTGAGCATTACTGCTTTTTTCTACTAACACTTCCTGATTTTGAGGGACGGTAATTTTGTTATCCGCAACTGGTTGTGGTTGTGGGTGATGTTCATTAACTTTTGCTGTTTCCGCTTTGATAACATGACCATTTTCTAAGGCTTTAGCAAATGCTTTTTGTGCTTTGTCGGTAATATTTGTACTATTCAAACGCACATTCAAAATTTTCTTTTGATCCTTTTTATTAACTTCGGGTATTTTAGTTTCAATTTGGTAGGGATCTAGATTTTGCAAAGGTACACCAGCAACTCGCAACTGTATTATTGCTTCTCTTAATAGCAAATCGCTATTTTTGTGATAATTCCCATTTAAAGCTACAGCTATATGGGGTTTTTCTCCCAAAATTTCTTTCACTAAGTTGGTGAGAACATTTTTTGGTCCAAACTCAATAAAGCAATAACCACCAGCGGCATATATATTCTCAATTTCTTGTTGAAATAACACCTGATTTAACAAATGTTGTTGGAGAATTTTTTGCATTGCTGCGGGTTCATTTGGGTACAATTCTCCTGTGACATTAGTATAAACTGGAATCTGCGCTTGATTAAAAGTTACCTTTTCAATTGCTTGGGCAAAAGGTTTCTGGGCATGGGCTACTAATGGTGTATGAAAAGCAGCGGAAACTCCTAATAAAAATGTTGAAAATCCTTTTTCTTGCAAAACATTTTGCACTTTGCTAATTTCTGCTTTCTTCCCAGCTAATACTACTTGATTTTGAGAATTACAATTAGCAATAGCAACTTGAGGAAAGTCTTTAATTAATTCCGTTACCTGACTGACATTACCTTTAACTGCCAACATTCCCCCGGCATCAATTTCTGTGGGTGTGGCCATTGCTTGTCCTCTAGCTTTGACCAAGAAAAAATAATCTTCTTCACTTAAAACACCCCCCGCCCACAAAGCTGTTAATTCTCCAAAACTATGACCGGCAACAAAATTTGCTTTCAAACCTGCTTGTTGTAATATCTTGTACAACCCTGCACTAAAAGCGCCAATTGCTGGTTGTGCATATTCGGTTTTTTGCAGTGTTTCTAGTTGCTTTTGTTTATGTTCTGCATCAAAAACTGGTGGTGGAAATACAACTTCAGATAAAGAGTTTAACCCATCTTTGCAAAACAAATTATCTATCTGATTATAGGTTTGACGTAAGTTAGGAAAGTTAATGACTAATTCCCGTCCCATTTCCAAATATTGCGAACCTTGTCCAGAGAATAAAGCTACTATTTTTCCTGTAGTTTCTATTCCTTTTTGTCGGTAATAAATTCCTTTTGGGTGTTCCCAAGATTCAGATTGCGGTTTATTTTTTAGTAAGTCAATAATGACTGGTAAAAATTCCGTTGCTTGTGTCAAAGATGCTGCTACAAATCCGACTCTGGGATAATTGATGGGAATTTCTAATTTTTCAGATTCTGTAATTAGTTGTTGATAATGTTGTTCTTTATTTTCTGATTGTAGTTGTCGTTGGATATTCTCACAGCGAGATAATAATTCTGCGGTTGTGGGTGCAAATAATAAAATTGATTTTGCAGAATTGTGTAAACGATACGAGTGATCATGTTCATTGGTGTATTCCTCTAAAACAACATGATAATTTGTGCCTCCAAAACCAAATGCACTTACTCCAGCGCGTCTGGGTTTGTTACTAATCCAAGGTCTAGTTTCTGTGTTTAAATAAAATGGTGAATTTTCGATATTCAGTTTTGGATGTGGTTGAGTAACGTTAATTGTGGGTGGTAATACTTTATGATGCAATGCTAACGCTGTTTTAATTAAACTTGCTGCACCAGCGGCGGCTTTGGTATGTCCAATTTGGGATTTAACTGTTCCCAAAGCAATATATTGTTTTTTAGGATTGTTGTCACTAAAAACTTCGGTTATAGATGTAAATTCTGTGGGATCTCCTACCATTGTTCCTGTACCATGTGCTTCAATTAAACCCACAGTTTCTGGTGAAAAACCGGCATTTTCATAAGCACGACGGAGGGCTTTTACTTGTCCTTGGGAATGGGGGGCGTAAATGCTTTTATATTTGCCATCGCTGGAACTGCCAATACCTTTAATTACTGCATAGATGCGATCGCCATCTCTCACTGCATCATCCAGGCGTTTAAGTACCAACATTCCCACGCCTTCACCTAACATCATGCCATCAGATTCTGCATCAAATGGTTTAACTTTTTCTCCCGGAGAAACCGCAGGAGTTTTACTAAAACACAGATAGGCAAAAATCGAATTATCAGTATCAACTCCACCGGTTATCATCATGTCGGCACGATTTTCAACTAATTCGCTAATTGCCATTTTTAATGCACCTAAAGAACTAGCGCAAGCAGCATCAACTACACAATTCATACCGCCTAAATCTAGTCGGTTGGCGATACGTCCAGAAATCACATTAGCTAACATTCCGGGGAAGGCGTTTTCTTCCCATTGCACATAAGCACTTTTAATTTTCTCAATTACTTTTTGGGTATCTTCATCCGATAAACCGCTGTTTTTCAAAACTTTTTCCCATACTGGATATTGCAATCTTGAACCTAAAGGTACTGCTAATTGTCTACCAATTGCTACACCTAATATTACCCCAGTGCGTTCGCGGTTAAATTCTCTAGATTCACTATAACCAGCATCTTCCATTGCTGCTTTCGCAACTACCAAACCTAATAATTGAGAAATATCTGTCACCTCTAAAATATTTGGTGGTAAACCAAATTCCATCGGATTAAAATCAATATCTGGGATAAATCCACCCCGTTTACAGTAAGTTTTATCCGGTGCTTTTGGGTCAGGATCATAGTAATCATCTATATTCCACCGAGAAAGAGGAACATCAGTAATACAATCTACTTTTTGAATAATTTTCTCCCAATATTCCTGTAAATTTTTAGATTGAGGAAATATCGAAGCCATGCCAATAATTGCTATGTTATTTTGTTGCAATTGGCTATTAATTTTACTGTCTAAATTGGTGTGTTCGGTTTTGTAATCGCGCATATTTTTTTTCACCTTAATAAGCTTGAGCAAAGCCTTTTCACAATTACTAACTTCATCTTGCAATTGTGCTAACGCAGCTTCAAATTTGGCAGCAGCCATGACAATATCTTTGTTTATTGTGCGATTGACTTTTTTTGAGAAAGTTGTTATTTAAATTTGGTAAAATGCTTTGCTCGGCGGCTCAAGCAAGGATAGTTTCATAGAAAAAACTTAATCCTCTTCCCTGTAACTTTAAATTGCCGCTAACTTATCTTGATATTAGACTGGTGACAAATCTTTTACAAGTTATATGCAACTTAGATGCAACTGAATCAAGTTGGATGAAATCTAAGTTTGCTTGAGCTTGAGATATATTAATTCGTGAGCTTTTTGCTTATCCAATTACTATCAAATTTAGCTGATGATTTTTATTTGATTACAAAAGTTGCATATAAATTGCATATCTTTGAAGGTAGGGAATAGGGAATAGAAATAACAGAAAAATATCAAGTAAAAACAAGGATATTTATTCAACCAGTTATTCACTGATGAAAGTATTTTTACAAGTTTGTGAATTTTGCATCTATCCCAAAGCAGATTTTTTATCTTATTTAAATTACCAACATCTTTAATAATTGATGAAGCTATATCTTATAAGAAGAGAAAAATATCTGTAATTTTAATCACTAACAGCTATATCTAAAGTATGAGAATAATCATTATTTTGACTCAAAAAGCGTTTAAATTAGGTATTTAAGTATCAAATGCAAATCAACTATATTGATGAATTTTCAATCTGTCAAGCTACGTGCAAATTTTATTGAATAAATTTGTTGCATAGGACTTGAAATTGATCATTAATCAGTTTATTGTGTGTGATTGAATGATGTAAATATAAATCCATGCTGTTCGTTTAACGTAGTGGGTAGATCCAGAATTTAGGTTGAGTGAATATATAAATTCACTTTATTAATTCATCAATCTATCCACTCTTAACCGCCCAGTATTGCAGTAAAAATTCATGCAATTTAACCAGATTGTGTGTAGATTGTGTGTAAATTTCTGCAACATGGTAATTACAAGAAACTATAAGGGCTTGCTGGCATGAGACTATCTGAATTAGATCCACTCATACCGCTAAATGAGTTGAGAGAAGAACTGCTGAAATTACCAAAAGGCTACTCTTTTTATGAAGATGAATTGGTAGAATTTCTATCACGACGTAGATGGCCAGAGAGCGATCGCCGAATTGATAGAACAACTTTTTGGCGGTGGCGCAATGACAACGGAATTGAACATCAAAAAGTATTCAGCCGCTTGGATATTCTCAAATTGTGCCAAATTTGTGATCATTATCGTGTGGATGGAACTCGCAGTGAATACTTAGCGATTATGAAAAAGAAAAAAGAAGTGATGCTCAATAAATAACCATGCACTTTGCAGGTGCAGCAAATACTAAATAGCTCTGCTCACAGCCGATACAGCTAAGGAATTGATGGATATATATCCATCTTCCTAGCTCTATCTTTACCAAATTTATCAAATATTAATAACCACAAAAAACATAAGAATTTAGGATTTAGGAGTCAGGAGTCAGAATGTTTGATCAATCGGTTGACTATCAAAAATTAATTGTTAGCGTAACCGTTAAAAAGCTGACTTCTGAATGCTGAGGTTAAGTTGCACCAACATTATCAGGGAATGCTATCAAGTGTACTGCTCTATCTCTTTGATTGATTTTACTCATCGAGATAGCAGCTTCTATTAACCCCATGAGGGGAAAAAAAAACGTGCTAATTGCCAATTGAAAAACATAATTAAAGGCATAATTAAAGGCATAATTATGGTACACAAAGAAAAGCAGTCATTCGCAAACCCTGTAAATTGGTTGTCAATAACTTTGGCAATGACTACAGTTGTAGCTACTGGCGTAGTATATTTTTACAGTCTTTCACGTTTTAATTCCAAATCTAAATCAAACGAACCAATTTCTATCAGCAGTCCTAGTCCAATAGTAACTGCTGTTGCTGCTTTAGGACGTTTAGAACCTCAAGGAGAAATTATTCGTTTGTCTGCTCCAGGTACACAATTGGGGGGTGTAAGAGTAGCCAAACTTTTGGTAAAAAAAGGTGATAAAGTTCGTGAAGGAAAAGTATTAGCAATTCTTGATAGTTACGCTCCTAATATAGCAGCTTTAGAAAAAGCTAAACGACAGGTACAAGTTGCTGAAGCTAATCTTAAAAAAGTAGAAGCTGGAGCAAAAAAAGGTGATATTCATGCCCAAAAAGCAACAATAGCTCGTTTAGAAGCTGAGTTAAGGGGTGAAACTTCTGCTCAAAAAGCGACAATTGCTCGTTTAGAAGCTGAATTAAATAATGCAGAAACAGAAAATCAGCGTTATCAGAAATTATATCAAGATGGTGCTATTTCTGCTTCTGATGCTGATACTAAACGCTTGCGAAGAGATACTGTACAACAACAACTAAATGAAGCCCAAGCTTCCTTAAAACGAACTGTAGAAACGCTGCAAAAACAGTTAAATGAAGCCCAAGCTCGACTTGATAGTATTGCCGAAGTTCGTCCTACCGATGTGCAAGCAGCGAAAGCAGATGTTGAAATTGCCAAAGCATCAGTGAAACAAGCTCAAGCAGAACTAGATTTAAGTTCTATCCGTTCACCAATAGATGGACAAGTATTAAAAATTAATGCTTGGCCAGGAGAAATAATTGGTAGTAATGGCATTGCTGAATTAGGTAATACTCAACAAATGTATGTAGTTGCAGAAGTCTACGAAACTGATATTAAAAAAGTGCGTTTAGGTCAGTCCGTGGAAATTACTGCTGATGCTTTTACAGGAAAAATTCAAGGCACAGTTACAGATATTGGTTTGCAAGTTGGTAAACAAAATATCTTTAATAATAATCCCGGTGCTGATACCGACAACAAAATAGTTGATGTCAAAATTCGTATTAATGACCCAAAAGACAACCAAAAAGTTGCAGCTTTAACTAACTTACAGGTTGAGGTAATGATCAAAATATAAGGTAAGAATTCAGGAGTCAGGAGTCAGAATCTTTAACAATTAAAAAGCTGACTGCTGATTGCTGAATGCTGACATTTAATCATTCTAATTGATACTTTCAGAGGTTTTAAATATGATTTTGAATATACCTCTAGCTTGGCTACAATTAGCTAAACAAAGAGTTCGCTTTTTTGTAGCTTTAGCTGGAATTGCTTTTGTTGCTGTTTTGATGTTTATGCAAATCGGTTTTCAAGACGCTTTGTATGCTAGTGCTACACAATTGCATAAAAATCTGCAAGGAGACTTATTTTTAATTAGCGCCCAATATAGGTCTTTAACTTCTAATCAAAGTTTTCCCCGCAGTCGTTTATATCAAACTTTAGGTTTTGCAGATGTGTCAGCAGTCGATCCTTTATATGTACAGTTTGCTAAGTTCAAAAATCCCATTAATGGGCGTAAGTATCCTATCTATGTATTAGGATTTGATCCAGTAAAATCAATCTTTAAATTACCAGAAATACAAGATGATTTTAAGTCACTGCAAATACCTGATCAAGTATTTTTTGACCGTGCTTCACGTCCAGAATTTGGACCCATTGCTGAATATCATCAGCAAAATAAACCTGTGACTATGGAAATATTTAGTTATACAGGTTTAGTAGGTTACAGAGTTAAAGTTAGTGGTTTATTTAGTCTCGGTCCTTCCTTTGGAGTTGATGGTAATTTAATTGTTGGTTCTTCTACCTTTATGCGAATATTTGCTGGGCGAGATGCGGATGACATAGACATAGGTTTAATTCACCTCCAACCTGGTGCTGATTCCAAAAAAGTTTTGACAAATTTATCAGCTAAGTTACCCAAAGATGTTATCGTTATGACTCGTAAAGAATTTATTGAATTTGAAAAAAGTTATTGGACTTTAAGAACACCGATTGGATTTGTATTTAACTTAATGGTGATCATGGGTTTTGTGGTTGGAGTAATTGTTGTTTATCAAATTCTTTATAGTAATATATCTACCCATTTCGTTGAATTTGCTACTCTTAAAGCAATGGGTTTTAAAAATAAATATCTCTTACGGGTGGTTTTTCAACAGGCTTTAATTTTAGCAGCTTTGGGTTATATTCCCGGTTTTGCTATATCCTTGGGACTTTATGATCTTGCCAAAAATGCAACTCAGTTACCGATGACTATGGATATGAACAAAGCATTAATAGTGTTAATTTCTGCTATTGTCATGTGTTTAACTTCAGGATTTTTCTCTACTAATAAATTACGCAAATTAGATCCAGCAGAAATTTTCTAATTAATATTTCAGGAGTCAGAATGCTGGTGAAACCAGGAATAGAAAGAAAGCTTTCAGAGCTTATGATAATTATCTAGTTAGACTGGAAAATATGTTCTTTTTCGCTAGTCTGGATTCTGAAGAGTTACTTTTATCAACCCATATAATATTATGGATTTTATGGAATCAAAGGCAATTTTAGAAATTAGTAATCTCAATCAATACTTTGGTACAAGCAAATTAAAAAATCAGATATTATTTGACATCAATTTATCAATTAAATCTGGTGAAATTGTCATTATGACTGGTCCTTCTGGTTCAGGAAAGACTACTTTATTAACTTTGATTGGTGGTTTGCGTTCTGTACAAAAGGGAAGTTTAAAATTTATTGGAGAAGAATTATGTGGAGCAGGAAACAATAAATTAGTGCAAGTCCGTCGTCAAATTGGTTATATTTTTCAAGCTCATAATTTACTTGACTTTTTAACAGCTAGACAAAATGTACAAATGTCTTTAGAATTACAACCAAACATTTCTGAATGGGAAGGTAGAATGCAATCAGAAGCAATGCTTCATGCTGTAAAATTAGGCGATCGCATTAATTATTATCCATCCGATCTATCTGGAGGACAAAAACAAAGAGTTGCTATTGCTCGTGCTTTAGTTAGTCATCCTAAATTAGTCTTAGCTGATGAACCTACCGCAGCTTTAGATAGTAAAACAGGTCGAGATGTTGTTAATTTGATGCAAGAATTAGCACGGGAACAAAATTGTGCTATTTTAATGGTGACACATGATAACCGTATTTTAGATATTGCTGACCGAATCATTCACATGGAAGATGGTAAGTTAATTAAACAAGTTTCATAACTCTTTCAATGAGTAAAGAATTTACAGCAGTTTTCATGTATTTGTACCACATCCTTCTTGTTATCTTCCTTTCTTCCTTTGCGCCTTTGCGTCTTTGCGTGAGATTAAAAAATGTGGTTCATTTACCTGAAAATCGCTGTAAACAGTATCTATAAGAGTTAGTAAAATTTGGGAGTTTGAATTATGTCTTTTGGTGGATAAAATATCTACTTTGAGAATGAGGTAATAATTTTCCTATTTATGTACATTTATGTAAAGTATAGGAATGTCATGGTCAGATACCCGACTTATCCAAGAATTTGGGTATCTATCCAGTGACCTACTTAGCTTTTAAATTGTCAATTTACATTTGAAATTCACATTTTAAAATTCACATTTTAGATTCCCAATTAATTGTATTATGGTGCAAGATTTACTTATTTGCTTACAAGAAGCAACTTTATATTTTCTATTTAGAAAGTCCTGGATTCCTAAAAGTTTTGCTCAATGTTTTGTCAATCTTCCCTGCGGATGTCAAAACCCTGGAAAAGAAATCAAATGTGAAGATTGTCCCTATTTAGAAGCTTGTTTATCTAGTTGGAAGCTACATCAAGACTATCTTAAACAAAAGACAAATTATCGCAGTTTAAGAAAATAGTAAACTAGCAGAATTTACATCTAAACATAAGACTGCTTGTGGTTGTGTTCGTAAAATTGAAGCTGGGCAATTTGTGTGAATTGACTCATGTAATATCTCTTTAACTATTTTGGCTTTGCGTGTTGCTGGTGCTAAACAAATAATTTTTTTAGCTGCACAAATCATAGGTATAGTTACAGTAAAAGCATACTGGGGAACGCTTTCTAAGTTGGGAAAATATCCGGTTTTCACTTGTTGCTGACGGTTGACTTGATCTAGTTTTACTAATTTGACACTAGCAGCATCTTCAAAATTAGCAACTGCGGGATCATTAAAAGCTAAATGTCCATTTTCTCCTACACCCAAAAGACACAAATCAATGGGTTGAGCTTTTAATAATTTGGTATAGCGATCGCACTCCGCAACAGGTTCTAAAGCATCCCCTTCTATATAGTAAAATTGCTTTGGAAATACCCTTTTTTCTACACGCTCCCGCAAATAATACCGGAAACTTGCAGGATGATCAGCATTAATTCCTAAATATTCATCAAGGTGAAATAAAGTTATCTTTGACCAATCTATCCCACCTAAAGTAATTAAAGCATCCAAAAATTTAAGTTGAGAATTTCCTGTAGCTAATAATAAAGCAATTGTCTCCTGTTCTTGTAGCAGTTTATATAGATACTTCTGTACAATTTCAGCAACATCCTGCGCCATTTCTGTTTCCGATTTATAAATCTGTACCAGGAGATCCTCGACATGAAAAGATGTTGTAGCAGTATTCATATTTTAATACAGGTAATTCCCTTAACTCCTAACTCCTAACTCCTATTTATTAATAGGGGTTTTACTTTGCCATATTTGTTCAAATTCTGCCTCGGAAATTTCAAATTCCTCAATATCTTTATCATCTAATTTTTTATCGCAGAGCATTCCATAATCATCGGATGAATGGCTTTTATCATAGAATAATACATTGCCATTTTCATAAACTTCTATTTGTCTACGTGCATATAAATCACTATCAAGTTCCATAAAGTAAGTGCTACGACCCCAAGAATCATATTCACCCCCAAGTGATACATCCCAAGACCATTTGTAATATTTCTTTGTTTTTTGTAATATAGTCATATCGCAATCCTCTTTCATTTGTGTTTCATTTGTAATATTTTGCATGGTCTAGCTATAGTTATTTTTTGATGCAGGTAACGGACAACAAGTAATAGATTTTCTCACATAATTCACATAATATTTAGGAATGCCATAGTAATTTAACTCCTCATCTACAGATAGTTACTTGAATTTTTATGAATCCCAAAGAAAACCTCTACAATACCTATTTTACCTATTAACTAGGATAAAAATTGATGATAATAAGATTTTACTAAAATTTTAATTGAAATTCAGCAATATTTCTAGTCTGAGTATTTAGTTAAGTTTTAGTTAAGTCGGATGATTTCCCGGACTTCCATTAAAATTTTGCCCAGCATATTTTTTCCACCACCATCAGATCCACAACCCCAATAATAATCTATCGGTGAATTTTCCACTATTTCCTCATTACCTGTAGATAGGAGAATTTCTCTAATATCTGCATGGGTAGAAAACTTACATAACACTGCTTTTCGCATAATATCATCTTTTACGTCTTCCCAATCTGAACGTAGAGGATGAGTCCTTTGTCTGCCCATTTTTGCAGCTTCTTTAGGTGTTTTAACAAGCCTAATTTGTTCTACATGATGTGTACCAATAAACTTTTGTGCTTGAAAGTAATGTTCACTGGTTAACCAATATAAATCATCTAATTCAAATCCGTGCGGTGAAAAGTTAGAAAAACAACCATATTGTTCACGAGTATGATAAAAGTAGATTGTCATGGAAATTATCCCTCTAAAATGATTCTTGTTTTCATATTGAAAATACAATAATTTTATATTATATGGTTGTATAGTTAAATTTGCTTGCTACTGGTTAATTCTCTAGGTTCATAGTGACGGCAGTGTTGACAAGGACCGCTAGGGTTGACAGCACAACGGACGTAACCAGATCGAGCATTAAATTTACAACTAATATCACCTATTAAATAGCCTACACCTTCTAAATAATAGCGATCGCCTTCGTTGATTGGTTCTGCACAATCGTCTTGAAATGGTCTTATATATGATTCTATCTGGGAATAGTTAAGAGTTACTTGTCTCCTGCGTGCGCTTGCCCGTTGTTGGTTTTTGCGAAGTACCCACAAAGACCATAGAGACGGCAAAAAACCAATGAAAAGCAACATTATTGTTTTTAACATTTTCAGTTTACCTCATTTTGACATTGATTTTTTCTCAAATCTCATTTACCTCTTTCCCAGTCTCTGACTGGAAATGTTATCACAAATCACATAAGTTGTAAGCATTCAGCCGTCAGCTATCAGCAAAACGCTTAATTATCCGTCAATTGTTTGACATGAGCAGAGAAGTGAGCATTTCTTAAAGATTGCATAGTTAAGAAAGAATCTTGTACCCAATATTTCTTACCAAAACGCACCAGTTGACGAGAATTTCCTGCCTGAATAATACCAATTACAGGAACTTTTGCTTGATTATTGTCACCTGATTGTTCTGTTAAAATTGAACTTAAATGACGCTTGACTTCAATATCAGTAGCTTCCTGTGGATTTAATTCCACTACTACCATCTGCACTTTTTCAACTTGTTCGGCATCTTCAACAATAAATTGAGTTTGTTCATCTCGTTTGTCTACTTTTCCCCAAATGATTAATCTGGTATCTATTTCCAATAATGAACTAACTCGTTCATAAGTTTTAGGAAATACAACCGCTTCTGATGCTGTGGTTAAATCTTCTATTTGTAAAATTGCCATTTGCTCACCTTTTTTAGTCATCACTTTTTTCACGTGATTGAGCATGACAACTGCACAAATCAATGTTTTATCTTTTTGTTCTCCCAACTGTGCCAAATTAATTGGTGAGAGCAAAGAAGATGATTGTTTGATATTTTTCAGAGGATGGGCGGATACATAAAAACCTAATAATTCTTTTTCCATCCGCAACTTTTCCTGTGGTGGATAATCTAAAACTGTTTCAGCTTTAGGTGCAGATTCAAAACCATTATTAGTTGTTGTTTGCGTACCATTATTACCAAATCCTCCCCCCATCAAATCAAAGAGATTTCCCTGTCCAATAGCTCTATCTTTAGCACGAGATTGCGCCCATTCATAGACTAATTCTAAATCTTTAATCAATTGATGGCGGTTAGGTTCTATTTTGTCAAAAGCTCCACATTGAATCAATGATTCTAAAGTACGGCGGTTAACAGCACGTAAATCAATGCGATCGCAAAAATCAGCCAGAGATTTAAATACTCCTGCTTCTACTCTCGCTTCTAAAATACAGGCGATCGCATTTTGTCCCACATTTCGCACGGCAGAAAATCCAAATAAAATCTTATTATCTGCGGGGGTAAAATCCAATCCTGAACGATTAATATCTGGTGGATCAATTTCAATTCCCATAGTTGTGCAGTTGTTCAGATATTTCTGCACTTTATCTGTATCACCACTGTTAGCGGTTAACAGTGCTGCCATATATTCTAGGGGATAATTAGCTTTTAAATATGCTGTTTGGTAGGTGACATAACCATAAGCTGTTGAGTGGGATTTGTTGAAACAATTAGAGGCAATTAAACCGTTTTTAATAGCGAAATTATGATCCTGTGCAACACCAATATCATAAACATTGGCTTCACCTACGTATTGACGGGAAATTATTTTAACCATATTACTTAGCTGTGATAATTTTTTCTATTATGGCATTATAAAGCTAGAACTACACACAGACCTTTGATTATGAATGATTGAGGATTGTTATAGTGTAGGTTAGAAGATTTTTTAAAGATCATGACTATTGCTAAATCTCCCCCGATTTTACCACTGTTGGAAAATGGCGATCGCCTGGATCGTGCAGAGTTTGAACGTCGTTATACTGCGACACCCAATGTTAAAAAAGCTGAGTTAATTGAAGGTATTGTCTACGTGGCTTCTCCTTTACGCTTTACACCCCATGCTAAACCTCATGGATATATTGTTACATGGCTCGGTGTCTATCAATCATCTACACCTAACATAGAAATGGGTGTTGAACCCACTGTCCGCCTTGATAATGACAACGAACCGCAACCCGATGTAGTGTTATTTAGAGTAGGTGGGAATGCCATAATTGATGATGATGGTTATATTGCCGGTGCGCCAGAACTGATAGTAGAAATTGCTGCCAGTACCGTTTCCTACGATGTCCATGATAAGAAACGAGTTTATCAGAGAAATGGTGTAAAAGAGTATATAGTTTGGCGAACTTTTGATCAACAAATTGATTGGTTTGTTTTAGAAGATAGTAAATATATAGAAATGAAACCAGATGCAGAGGGAATAATTAGGAGTGTGGAATTTACGGGTTTATGGTTAAATGTGGAGGCATTATTAGCGCGAGATATGCAGCAAGTTTTGAGAACTTTAAATGAGGGAATTTCGCAAACAAACCTCAGTTAAGATATTTCTATTTGTTGAAGTTTTTCAATTAAATCTCCACGTCGGAATGTAGCCGAAAGTTGTTGTAAAGAAATATCTTGAATGCCATAAAGTTTTTGTAGTGCTTGTTGAATATCTCGTACTGAATCATTAAAATAATCCTCCCCCTTTTGCTCGATCAACAAATTAGCATCATGAAAATTGCGGTGGTTAATTTGCTGTATTTGGAGATTCATTTTTTTGAGAAGTCTTTTCCCCATTTGCATGGCAATAAAACATGAAGAATAACGGACACAAGCAGGATCATTTGGGTTTGGTCGTTTACGTCGGTTTTCGGCAATTCTATATAACTGTACAGCAATTACAACCTGTGCGCCATTAAGCTGTTCAGTAAAAATTGTATCGTACAGTTTACCAAAATGCTCACGAGTAAAAAACTTGGCTTGATGGGGTTTGTGTCGCCAAACAGCCAGTACCGCCCCAGCAGCTACCCCTGAAGTAATCTCTGTAGTGGATCTGGCACTGGTATCAGAACGTTTACGACGATAGTTAAATCCCAGTTGTTTGATATCCATTTCCAGCCTTTGCTGTAGATGATCATTAGCTCGGAGATCCTTTAGATCAACAGGGTTCTGACTATTAGTAGCATAAGTAATTTTTTGGACTAAATCATCATTATCACTGGGTAATTGATAAAGCCTTAACAAAAGATATGCTTGGTTATTTTGCTGTAGTAAATCTGAATCTTGAAGAGTTTTAAAAATTGTCATGCAGGTTTGACCACCATTAATAATTTGTAGGTTTTCAACTTGTACCTGATGATCACTATTTTGCAGTGCATTGTAGGAGAATTTGTCACAAATTAAAGTGATGCCATTGTAAAAATAGAAATTATTCCTCTCATCGCTATTTAAAGTATCCCGAATACCTTCATTAACTCGGTTGCCTTGTAGCCCTAAGTAACGGCGAATATTACGTTCTAATAACCTTTCTCCGTGCCTTTCGATGAGTGCGGCAATTTCAGTTACGGAAATTCTTCCCACAAGCACCCGACTAAAATTCATATCTTCAACCACCGCTTTACCACTAAGTTGCAAAGTGTCTTTAACTGGTCGAGAAGCTTGTAAAATTTTTATTAACCGTTCATGATTAACGTGTTCCCAAGTTACTTGATCACCAAATCCTGCACGATCAATAGCTTCTTGAGAAGATTGATTCCATTTTATGCCATTATTACAAGCTAATGCCCGAACTTGGGGAATATATCCATCTCTAATTAAGCTCCGAGCTTCTTCTACTTTGGTAAGTAAACGTTGATTAATATGTTCTAATTTGGCACTGGGATCAAACAGAAATCTAATTGCATTGATGAGAGCATTGATACCATTTTCAGGAAAATTTGCGTTTCCTTGTAGATCATTTTTGTACTTTGCTTGAAATAAACTAACGGTAAACTCTCCATCATGTTCTTCGGAAATGTGCATGGCATCCACACCAAAGTCTCCACCACCTTCCATCAAACAATCAAAGGCATTAGAATCATCTAAGTCAAGAATAGTTTGCACACAAAAATAGACAAATGCCAAAGATTTAAGTTTACCAGGATCATTGATATTTAATTCTTGATCTGCCTGTTGTTTAATGGTATCAGTTAATGAGTTTAAACGTTGATCAATAATAGAAGCATTGATATTCATAATTTTTAGCGACTACAGTAAATTAATTCAGGCGATCGCTTTCCCTCCACAGACTGCTTTATTTAACTCAAGTGGAAAAAGGAGCGATCGCACTACTTTAAGAAATATTTTGCCACAGATCAGCTTTAATAAACCGCGATAAATGACCAATATTAGTGGTGGCAATCACCACATCTGGAACTCCTAAAGTTATTGCCTGAGACACCAAAATTATATCACCATCAATTGTTTTATCACCTGCTGTCGGTTGCCCTTGTTGACGGGCTTCTGCCCAAAGTTATGCGGCTTTTTGCATTGCAGTTGTTGTAATTGGCAGATACTTAAGGAACTTGGCTAAATCATCTAAACGTGCAATTCCCTTGATTTTATTTGCTCGTAATAACTCACGTCTAACCTCATAATCTGCAATTTCTGGAATAATCACACGACTTCCTGAATTAATGTGATTTTGAAGCCATTTAGCACATTCTATACTCTCAGGCGATAGCTTAGGATTAGTAACTAAACCAAGGGGACCTGTATCCAAAATAATGACTCGGTTCACCAAGTAATCCCCTTCATTTCAACGGGAAACAATTGGCGTTCAGATAACCGATCATTATCCAAAGCATGAATTAAATATTCACCTGTTTCTTGCTGTTCTGATTCATCTTCATCATCTATCCAAGACTGGATAAGGTTAACAGCTTCGGCTTGCTTTTGTTTTAATAAAATAGAATTTGTTAAAAGTTGTAATGCCATTGCTTCTACAGAAAGTCCATGCTGATTGGCTTCTAGTAAAAGATATTGCTCTAACTCTGGTGATAGATCAAGGGTTAGTGTCATAGGTATTTTGAGGATAAATTTTTGTGCTGTTATAGTTGATTTTATTCTATTTTAGATCAAGGTTAGGTTAAGCGATCATACTTGTATATTGTCAACTTCACCACAAATTTTGGAAATTTTAAATTAAACCCATTTATCAAAAGTAGAGTGAAATTTCCAAACTCTTACTCAATGCTCAAAATAAAACCTAGATTCGAGCATAGCAAGGAATATTCTTAGGTTCTAGTTCCTTATCACCTGTCACTATCTTCTTGAGTATATCTGACATTCTGGGTATATCTTCTGCCATAACTAAAACTATCTGGCGTTCTCTAGCCCATCTCTCAAATTCCTGTAAATCTTTTTCAGTTCTCTTATTTTTTGAAACACTGCTTACCAGTAAAGTAGAACACATTCCTTTTCCTAACTGCTCTGCCTTAGAATGCAAATTTGGCATATTTTCAGTTAACAGTGAAACCAAGTTACGAAATTTATAATTATCACTAAGAGTTTTCAACCTAATATCCCATCCATAACTTGCAAAATATTCTTGTAGACCAATTTTTGCCGATTCTATTTTATCTGTATTTCTAAAAGCCCAGATAAAGCCTTCTCTTGAGAGATAGCATATATCAACTTTTTTCCCATCTGCGTTTAACGCCTTAGCAAAATCATAAGCCCCAAAAGTCATAGTTTTTGGTTCTGAGGCTGAGTTAATAATAATTTCATCGTTACTATGATTTTTGGCAATTTCTTGACATCTTTCGATAGTATCTTGAAGTACATAAGGTCTAACCGCAAGCGGCTCAGATGGTTGTAAGTTTTTAGGTAGCGCACTAATAGCCTTATCATAACTTCCACCGGAACTTAAAGAATCTTTTGATACAATCATGTAAATGTAATCTGGTTTAATATGCAGTGCTGTTAAGATATTTGGAACTGGCCGCCCTCCTAGTAAAGAAATTAACACTCTTACCATTGATATTCTTTCTCCTGAATAATGATTTATTTATCTCGTGCTTATGCAAATCTAATTATAAAATTAGATTGCTTTTACACCTGTATTAAAAATTTTACCTTACTTGTTTGCTTGTTGCTATATTGACTGAGATGATTTCCACCCAGATACTCAGTTTTAATCTAGTGCGATAATCCCTTAAACTTACCTTACCGCATAACCCGTATGCTGTCTAACATTCTGCGGATGAAAACCTAACACAATTTTATCTTTAGGAACTCCCGCCGCTTCTAAATCATAAGTCACACCATCTTCTGTATCATCTCTTTGTACCCATATTTTCCCATCAATAATATCCAGATGCACTAAACAACCATGAATCCTTTTATGCTCCTGCCACCCCAAAGTTATTAATAAATAACTATCATTTTCCTCATCAAAAACTGGTTTACATTCAATCACACCATAAGAATAAGGAATTTGTGTATAAGGTATTAAAACTTCCTTAATAATCCGCCGATAATTATCTAAGGTATCCATTGAATTATCCTCTCATCTTCAGCATTGAAAACAAGTAAATTCACATTTTCACTTTCTATTAAAAGTTTACCAATTGGTTCTTCAAATAAATCTGTGAATACAGCGTCTCGCACTCCTAAATATAACATTCTATCCGGTTCTAGACGATTCATCACAGCACGATACAAAACAAATCCACCAATAGCATCTTTCAAGTCTGCCATTTCTGAAGGACTAACAAAACTTTTAATTTCTACAGCAATTTTTCTAGTTCCTTGTTCTGCGGCTAAAAGTTGTTTTGCTCCTAAATCTACATACATATCTTTTTGACCCCATTTTAAATGTAGAGGGTCATCTGTAATTATCCAACCTTCCTTAATTAAAGCATTTTTAACAGTATTGTGATAAATGTCTTTTGCGGGCATATTCAAAATGTTACCTTATTTTCTTAATCGGGCAGGATGTCCACACATTACAAAAAAATCAGTATAATTTAACATCACCCACCCCTCAAACCCCCCTCTGCGTCTTTGCGTGCCATAACCCTAACAACCAACAAAACACCATCCCCAGTCCTGTAAATGCTAAAATCAAGGACTTGAATGATAAAGAGAAAAAATATTTATGGCATCCATTAACGAGTTGCACAAACAGCTAGTAAAAAAAGAACGTTCAGCCGTTGAAATTACCCAAGAATCATTAAACCGCATTGAAGCACTAGAACCAAAACTGCACAGTTTCTTGGCTGTCACTGCACAACAGGCACTAGAACAAGCTCGCGCTGTGGATGCAAAAATCGCTGCTGGGGAAGAAATCGGTATCCTGGCAGGGATTCCCATCGGTATTAAAGATAATATGTGTACCAAGGGTATTCGCACCACTTGCGCTTCTAAAATTCTGGAAAATTTTATCCCTCCCTATGAGTCTACCGTTACCCAAAAACTCGCTGATGCTGGGGGCGTGATGGTTGGTAAAACCAACTTAGATGAGTTTGCTATGGGTAGTTCCACAGAAAACTCCGCTTATCAAACTACCGCTAACCCTTGGGATATTGCCAGAGTTCCCGGTGGTTCTTCTGGTGGTTCTGCTGCTGCGGTTGCGGCGGAAGAATGTGTAGTTTCTCTCGGTTCTGACACTGGGGGTTCTATTCGTCAACCTGCTTCTTTTTGTGGTGTGGTGGGGATGAAACCGACTTATGGGTTAGTTTCCCGTTATGGGTTGGTAGCTTATGCTTCATCTTTGGATCAAATTGGTCCCTTTGGGAGAAGTGTGGAAGATGCAGCGATTTTATTAAATGCGATCGCAGGTTATGATCCCCAAGACTCCACCAGTTTAAAAGTCGAAATTCCTGATTACACTGCTAATTTAACACCAGATTTAAAAGGGAAAAAATTAAAAATTGGTGTGATTAAAGAAACCTTTGGCGAAGGTTTAGATCCAGAAGTTGAAGCAGCAGTAAATAAGGCGATCGCTCAATTAGAAAGTTTAGGTGCAGAAGTTCATCAAATTTCCTGTCCTCGTTTCCGTTATGGTGTTCCCAGTTATTACATTATTGCCCCATCGGAAGCATCAGCAAACCTCGCCCGTTATGATGGTGTGAAATATGGTGTACGTGCCGAAGAAGCAGATAATTTATTATCAATGTACACCCGCACCCGTGCAATGGGATTTGGTACAGAAGTCAAACGCCGGATTATGATTGGTACTTATGCCCTCAGTGCCGGTTATTATGATGCCTATTACTTGAAAGCGCAAAAAGTCCGCACATTAATCAAAGAAGACTTTGAAAATGCCTTTGAAAAAGTTGATGTTTTAGTCACTCCCACCGCACCCACCACAGCATTTAAAGCCGGGGAAAAAATCACCGATCCTTTAAGTATGTATCTCAATGATTTAATGACAATTCCTGTTAACCTTGCCGGTTTACCTGGAATTAGTGTACCTTGTGGTTTTGACAGCAAAGGTTTGCCAATTGGATTACAATTAATTGGTAAAGTATTAAGAGAAGATCAACTTTTCCAAGTAGCTTATGCTTACGAACAATCAACAGATTGGCATCAGCAAACAGCGAAAATATAGCAATCTTAAATGATTTATGAACAACAAGATCCCCAAATTTTCTAAGAATTCGGGGATCTGACTCTTGCAGTGTTCACCAATCAAATAGGATTCCTAATATTTTGGGTTCTTGATTATTCCAGAACACCAACACCACACCCGCATTACCATAACGGACAGTCAAAGACTTTTTTGCTTTCCAGGTTTTACGATCTCCCTTGCTTAAAATTCCCTCAAATTCAGTTTTCCCATCAGCTTTTACTTGTAACCATGAATTACTTTTAAGTTCTAAAGAAACTACAACATCTGAATTTGAAATAAAGGTTTTCTGACTACGTTAATAATCTATATTTGTTCCCTGTTTCCCATAGCCTATTAGTAAAAATTATAAGTTTTTGCTGTTAATAGTCGAAAATGATACCTAAGAGTCCGGATGTCGCAATTAATCACAGAAGAAATGACACAGGTAAAATTACTTTTCCCTCTAACACCCGGAGAGACTGAGATCATGACTATGGCATCTGCGTATTTTTTCAGCATACCTGGCAATCCTACTATTCAAATTAGTAAAGATGAATTGCGATCGCTACTGAGAGAAATCGAATCTGAACTCCATCGCAGTAAAGTTTATCGCGTAGCAGTCGCTAACCTACAAAAGTTACTTGGTACATCGGATGAAGAAGCCACAAATTTATTTAAAGCTGTCGGTAGAGAAGCGATTACTTTAGCATTTAAACAATTTGCCCGCAAACAAGAATCTGTTACAAATATCAATCTTCCGGTAGATGACACTGAGTTATCAAATGTCAATCTGGAACAATCTCATGATTCACCACACAGCTTAAAAAATATTGCTGTCACCTCAGAAACAGGATTAGTAGATACTACGGAAATCAAATTACCATCAATATCTACATCAACATCTATATTTGAATCAAAATCTGAGACAGGCGCGGATGTAGTAGCAAATAAAACTATAGAAGAACCACCAAAAACAAAAACACCAATAAAATGGCTGTGGCAAAATCAAAAACTTTCTAAAAGTGAACGAACAGCCCAACTAGCAGCAGAACAGCGGTTAGAAAGTCTACGGAAAATTGGAGAACAACTTAGACAAGCGCGGGAATCTCAAGGACTAACACTGCAAAAACTCAATATTTATACTCATATATCAGTTCATCAAATGCAAGCAGTGGAAAATGCTGATTTAGATCAATTACCAGAGGATATTTTGATTCGTGGTTTTATCCGCGTGATGGGAAATGCTTTAGGATTAAATGGCATAATTTTAGCTAATTCCTTACCCGCACCCAATCCAACAAAATCGGTTTTACCATCTTGGTATCAAACTAAAAAAGCTCCTGGACAATTAAATTTAGAACTAGGTCCGATACACTTATATTTAGGCTATACAGCCCTTGTAGCTGGTGCAGTGGGAGGATTATCCTTGATTTCTCAACAAGCAAACGATCAAACAGTAGAAAATTCTCAAGTGATTATTCCCACATCTTCATCACTATGTGAATCAACGCAAAAAACAGAAGTAAATGTTAAATCCGTTAAACCGGGTATCAAATCTCATGCTAGAGGTGTTTGTTTGGGGGCTGATATTTCCCCCCCAGAAGCATTTTGATTTGTGTGTCTGCTATTAATTCATTTTCTGAAAATACACCCAGGACTTGATACAATGGAATTCTCACTAATATCAATATTCAACAAACGTCTACTTTAAAAACAGCCCAGCTAAAATCCCCATTTTCATGAACAGCGATACCCAACTTAGCCTTTTTAACGAATCAAACTTTAATCAAAAAGATTTGATTCCTACAGATGCAAAAATTCCGATTCCATCAGGAACTTATACAAGTTTGACGGAATTAATACCACATTGTCAAAATTGCCATCGTTGTGAGTTGGGTGAAAATCGCACTCATGCTGTAGTGGGAAGGGGAAACCCCCAAGCTAAAATCATGATTATTGGGGAAGGTCCAGGACAAAATGAAGATGAAACTGGTTTACCATTTGTGGGTAAGTCTGGGCAATTATTAGATAAAATTTTGGCATCTGTCAATTTGAGTACGGAGCATGATATATACATTTGTAATATAGTAAAATGCCGTCCACCGGAAAACCGAGTTCCCACCCCGGAAGAAATGGCCGCTTGTAAACCTTATTTATTAGAACAAATTCGCTTAGTTGACCCCAAAATTATTTTATTAACTGGTGCTACTGCTGTTAAAGGAATTACAGGTAATAAACAAGGAATTACGAAAATTCGCGGACAGTGGCTAGACTGGGAAGGGCGTTTATGTATGCCTATTTTCCATCCTTCT
The DNA here is from genome assembly GCF_015207205.1 of Sphaerospermopsis sp. LEGE 08334. NCBI lineage: Bacteria > Bacillati > Cyanobacteriota > Cyanophyceae > Nostocales > Aphanizomenonaceae > Sphaerospermopsis > Sphaerospermopsis sp. LEGE 08334. The sequence goes on from NZ_JADEXH010000005.1 coordinate 90,191, forward strand.
TACTTGTTGCGTAATCCTTCCAGGGAAAAAGGCTCACCAAAATGGTTAATGTGGCAAGATATACAAGCTGTTAAAGCTAAATATGATGAGGTGACTGGTGACTGGGGAAGAAAATTTTAGATTTTAGATTTTAGATTTTAGATTGGAATTGACAAAAACAATCCAAAATCCAAAATCCAAAATTGAATTACCAATTACCAATTACCAACCATAACAAATTAAATAACTATTTAAAAAACATGATCGATATTCTCATTCTTTCCAATGGACCAGGAGAAGTTACCACTTGGGTGCGTCCTGTTGTTAAAGCATTAAGAGAACAATTAGGATATGATATTTCTCAAGTGCGAATTTCTGTGATTTTATCACCTTGTCCTCATGCTAGTGGTAAAGAAGTAAGTATAGCTAGTTCCTATCCAGAGGTAAATAGAGTGCAAGCACCTGAGAATTTTTGGCAGTTTTTATTAACAGGAAAAACAGCCGAAAATTGGGACTGGAGAAAAAAAGGTGTAGTTGTATTTTTGGGAGGAGATCAAATTTTTCCTGTCATCATTGGTAAAAAATTAGGATATAAAACCGTAGTTTATGCAGAATGGGAAGCACGTTGGCATAATTTTATAGACTGTTTTGCAGTGATGAAACCCCAAGTTATTAAAAATGTCTCACCTCAATATGCACATAAATTTACCGTTGTCGGTGATTTAATGTTAGAAGCTGCGGGAGAGATGGGAAAATGGGAAGATGAGAAAATGGGGAGATGGGGAGATGAAATTATTGGGTTGTTACCAGGTTCAAAATCAGCAAAATTAACTCAAGGTGTACCATTAGAATTAGCTATTGCGGAATATATTCATAGTAAAAGACCACAAACAAAGTTTTTTATTCCTGTTGCACCAACTTTAGATTTACCGACTTTAGCCAGTTTTGCCAATCCTGAAAAAAACGAATTTACCAAAGCTTTCGGTTTTAACGGTGCATCTTTAATAGATAATTCTCTGCAAACTTCTACAGGTTTAACAGTAGAATTAAAACAAGAAAACCCCGCTTATCATTTATTATCTCAATGTGCAATTTGTCTAACTACAGTAGGAGCAAATACCGCAGAATTAGGCGCTTTGGGAATACCAATGATTGTATTATTACCTACTCAACAATTAGATGCAATGCGTTCTTGGGATGGTTTACCAGGTTTATTAGCAAATTTACCGGGTTTAGGTTCTGGTTTTGCTAAACTAATTAATTGGTGGTTTCTGAGAAATAAAGGTTTATTAGCTTGGCCTAATATTTGGGCGCAAAGTGAAATTGTACCGGAATTAGTGGGAAAATTGCAACCGGAAACTGTGGGAGAAATGGTTTTAGATTTGTTAGAAAATCCTGAAAAGTTAGCAGCAATTAAAGATAAATTACGCAGTGCTAGGGGTGAAGGTGGTGCTGCACAAAAGTTAGCAGGTTTGGTGAAGGAAGTTATTGTAAGATGACAAAATCAAAACATTGGCGGGTTGAGGAGCGATTTTTAGAACTGCGTTCCCAATGGTTAACATTAATTGGGGAAAAGCTGCAAGATGATCATGGTAATATCTTAGAATATTGGCGCGTTGAAAAATCTGATTCAGTACATATCAGATTTTTTAACTGTTTCCTGATATTCTTCACTCATGTCCCAACCCAAATACTTTTGAACTGGTTGCAAACGCTGGCGAATCTTGCTAATAATAATATACAGAATTGGCACAATAAACAAACTTAAAAAAGTCGCCACAAACATCCCACCAAACACCGCAGTACCCAAAGATTGACGACTACCCGCACCTGCACCAGTAGCAATTACTAAAGGGAAAATACCCAAAAGAGTAGAAATAGCAGTCATCAAAATTGGACGCAAACGCCCTTGTGCAGCTTCCACAGCAGCTTTGGTAATTGGTAAACCCTGTTCTCTTAATTGGTTAGCAAATTCTACAATTAAAATTGCATTTTTACTAGCTAAACCAATTAACATTACTAACCCAACTTGGCAAAATACATCATTACTTAAACCCCGTAAAGATTGGGATGCTAAAGCTCCCATCACTGCTAAAGGAACAGATAACATAATAATCAAAGGATCAACATAATTTTCATATTGAGCAGCTAACACCAAAAAGACGAAAACTAAACCCAAACCAAAAATTATTGGAGCTTGTCCACCAGATTCTTTTTCTTCTGCGACAATACCCGACCATTCATAACCCATACTTGTGGGTAAAATCTCCTTTGCTAATTGTTCCATTGCTGCGGTTGCTTGTCCAGAACTATAACCAGGAGCAGCAGAACCATTAATTTCAATAGAACGGAATAAGTTGTAATGATTAATAGTTTGTGGTCCGGTAGTTGAAGTTAATTTTACCACACTACTCAAAGGAATCATCTGATTATTTTCAGAACGCACATACAAAGAATTGATATCATTGGGATTGGAACGAAATTGAGATTCAGCTTGAACATATACCCGATAAGTACGAGAAAGAAAATTAAAATCATTGACATATCTAGAACCTACATAAGTTTGGATAGTTCTAAAAATATCGTCAATAGAAACTTGTAAAGATTTAGCTTTATTGCGGTCTACCTCAATAATAATTTGTGGTGTATTAGCTTTAAAAGTGCTAAATACAGCTTGTAATCCAGGAGTTTGATTTCCCCGCATCATAAATTGACCAACAGCAGCCAACATATCATTTAAACTGTTAGTTCCAGATATGTCTTGTAACTGAAATTGGAAACCACTAAAACTACCTAAACCGCGAATTGCTGGGGGGTTAACTGGAAAAACACTAGCTTCTGTAATGCTAGAAAATTTTTGTCTTAATTGACCAATAATAGCCTGTACAGATTGATTAGGTTTTTTGCGTTCATCCCAGGATTTTAAGGTACTGAAAATTACGCCACTGTTAGCAGTGTTACCACTAAAACTAAAACCACCAACGGCGAATGTTCCCACAACTTCTGGTAAGCTGAGAATTTCTTTTTCTACCTTACTCATCACCTTACTGGTGTATTGCAGAGAAGAACCTTCTGGAGCTTGAATAATGGTGATGAAATAACCTTGATCTTCATCAGGAAGAAATGATGTAGGGACATTCAAATAAAGCCAACCTGTTAAACCAATTAAGGCTATAAATACTGCTAAAACAATGGCTTTAATTCTGGTTAATAAAATTAAAAATTTGCGATATTCCCGCCGCATGGCTTCTAAAAAGCCGTTTATTATACCAAAAATCAACCCAAAAATGCCACGTTGGGGAGGAGTTTGACGTAACAACAAAGCAGATAAAGAAGGTGTAAGAGACAATGCCAAAAAAGTGGAAATAGTGATAGAAAATGCAATAGTTAAGGCAAATTGTTTATAGATATTTCCTGTAGAACCAGGGAAAAAAGCCACGGGTACAAATACAGCCATTAATACTAAAGAAGTAGCAATTACCGCCCCAGTTAATTCACGCATAGCTACAGCAGCAGCTTTGTGGGGAGCAAGTTTTTCTTCTTGAATTAAACGAGAGATATTTTCTACTACAATAATTGCGTCATCCACAACCATCCCTGTGGCTAGAGTTAAACCAAACATCGTTAAAGTATTGATGGAAAAATTAAAAACTTTCACAAAAGCGAAAGTACCAATTAAAGCCAGAGGAATAGTGATCACAGGAATTAAAGTAGTACGCCAATCTTGTAAGAAAATAAAAATTACTAAGACAACAAGGGCGATCGCTAATAATAAAGTCTTTACCACTTCCACCAAAGATCCTTCAATAATAGTTGTCGTATCAAACGCCACTTGATACTTCATTCCTGGGGGAAAACTTTGGGCAAGTCGCTCCATTTCCTTTTTCACGGATCTCGCAACATTTAAAGCATTACTGTCCGGTGTGGGAAATATGCCAATACCTACACCTTCTAAACCTTTAAATCTCAGAAAAGAACTATAATTTTGAGCGCCAAGTTCTGCTCTACCTACATCTTTCAATTTAATCAAACTACCATCAGCAGCATTTTTAATGACTACATTCTCAAATTCTTCTGGTTTTGTTAGTCTACTAATAGCCCGCAAATCAATTTGATACATTTGCCCATCTGGGGCTGGTTGTTGTCCAATTTGTCCCACACCTATCTGTAAATTTTGTTCATTGAGAGCATCCACTACATCACCAGTAGTCAAATTCCTACTAGCTAATTTATTCGGATCAAGCCATAAACGCATTGCATAACGACGTTCTCCAAAAATTCGCGCCTCACTCACACCTGGAAGACGTTTGAGGGCATCAGCAATATATAAATCTGCATAGTTACTTAAAAAGACATTATCGAACTCTTGATTTTCACTATATATCCCCATCCCTAATAAGATATTATTAGACTGTTTGTTAACAGTAACTCCCGTTTGTTTAACAGCTTCTGGTAACTGCGGTTCAGCCAAAGAAACCTTGTTTTGCACATCTACAGCCGCAATATCTTTATCTTTGGAACTATCAAAGGTAACGGTAATAGTGCTAGTTCCATCATTACTACTACTCGAAGTCATATATTTAATGCCTTCGATACCATTAATTTGCCTTTCTAAAATAGAGGTGACAGTGCTTTCTACCACTTCTGCACTAGCACCAACATAATTAGAAGTGACAATAATTTGTGTGGGACTAATTTCAGGATATTGTGCTGTAGGTAAAGTCGGAATACTAATAACTCCCACCAGCAAAATGATAATAGCACAGACACTCGTAAATACAGGTCGCTTAATAAAAAAATCAACAAACATGAATTTGGGTAATTGGTAATTGGTAATTGGTAATTGGTAATTCAATTTTGGATTTTGGATTTTGGATTTTGGATTTTGGATTTTGGATTGTTTTTGTCAATTCCAATCTAAAATCTAAAATCTAAAATTTTTTTCCCCAGTCACGAATCACCTAATTTTCAGCATTTATCGGTATTCCATCTCTGAGATTTTGTACACCGGAAACAATTAATTTTTCATCTGCTTTTAAACCTGCAATAACTTGATAATTATTACCTTCAATATTCCCTAAATTTACTCGCTTTTGTTTCGCAACTAATTGAGAATTACCATCAGGAGTTTTTTCTGTTTCAGCTACAAATACAAAGTTTTCACCTGCTATTGGTTTTACTGCTGTGGTGGGAACTACTACTCCATTTCGCTGATCCCAAATAATTTTGGCACGAATTTGTTGATCTGCTCGCAACTGACCAGCGGAGTTATCATACAATGCTTTAACAAGTATTGACTGAGAATTATTATTAATGTTGGGAGAGATAAAAAATACTTTGCTAGTGGTCAAAGTTTGACCTTGGGCGTTAATTAATTCTACTGGCAGTCCTTGACGCAATTGGGGTCCTCGTTCCAATGGTACTGGGATATTAACTTCTAAAGGTCGATTTTGAGTAATAGTTGCTAGTGGTGTGGCAATACTCACAACATCGCCTACTTTGACGGGAATATTACCAACAGTGCCACTAAAGGGAGCAGTAATTTTATAATACTGAAGTTGTACTTGTTGTTGTCTAATATTGGCATCAGCTTGTTCTAGAGATTTTTCTGTTTGGGATATGGTAGCTTTTTGAGCTTGAATGCGAGAGTTAATAGCACTGAGTTCAGATTTAGCAGTAGCCAATCTATTAGCATATAAATCTTTAGTTTGACGAGATACAGCCCCTTGGTCTGCTAACTCAGAATAGCGTTTAAACTCTTGTTCGTTCAACTGTACATCAGCAACTTTACCTAATCTTTCTGCTGCCAAAGATTCAAGGGTAGCACGGGCATTTTCTAATTGGGCTTTTGCTACTTGAGCAGCAGCAGATAAACTATTAACAGCGGCTTGTTGCTGTCTAGCGTCTATTTGCATAATTGCCGCACCAGCAGTAACAGGATCTCCTGATCTCACAAATATTTGGGAAATTTGACCTTGTACTCTCGGTTGGAGATTCACAGAACGCCGAGATTCTAAAGTGGCTATATACTCTGTACTATCCTCAATAATGCCTCTTTGTACTGTTGATACTTTGACTTTTACTGCTGGAGGTTGAAAATTAGCCGCTGCTGGTGGGTTGTTAGGAGCGAGCAAACGCCAAGTTATAGCCGTTCCACCGCCAATGATCAGCAGTGCAGCTACCAATAAGCGAAGCCACCCTTGGGATGTGGGAGGTGGTTCAAATGATGATTGAGGAAAGTCGTCAAAATCAGTTTGTGGTTTTGGGGATGTCATAGTTGATTTAAATTGATATAAATTTAGTAACAATGAATACTTAAAACTCAATTTGGATCTATGTCTGAGAGAATGGAGAAATTACTCATTTAGCATGAGGTACTAAATTAATTTATGTGTTAATGAAACTCACTATACAATATTTATAATTTTTTACAATCTACCGGAAGGTTAGTTATGTAAAATTATTTTGAATATGCAATTTTATAAAATCTTCTCAAATCAGAGTTTTTTTGGCAAATAGGTGAAAAAAATCATGCAATAAGCTTAGTTACATTTGAGTTTCTTTTTCAAAAATGCGATCGCTAAAATTTTACCTCATCCCTCAGCTAACATATTGATATTTTTTGATCTAGAAGAAAAACGCAATGTTTACGCCAATCAAAAAACTACCAACTTACTTGGTTATACACTGCCAGAAATTCAATCAAGTGGAGAAACTTTAATACCCAGGATTTCTCATCCAGAAGATACCATAAACAATGATAGAAAAATAGCTATTAATAATATCATAAAATGTTAAATTTGTCAATTTAGTTGAATATTCCCAAATAACAGCACTACATTATTTGGGTAGACTCCTATTTGCGTTATAGATTAGCAAAGGTTGAGCAATGTTAACTTCATCAGAAACTCCTATCATAGCGGCTGTAGTGCTAGTCGCTTTCGGCATTTTGGGTTGGGGCTTTTATCGTGCCAGACCTTTTGGTAAGCTGGGTATCTTAGCCTGGTTACAGTCTGTAGTATTGATGGCTCCCTGGCTGGTGTTCTTTGGTTTGTTTGCTGCGGGCATTTATATCAATATAGTGGGTGTATTGTTATTGCTAGTGCTTTCCACAGGAATATACATCTTCTTAGGTAGACAATTACGCCAAGCTGGCCAAGATGCTATTCTCAAAGCTAAAGCAACGGAAAGACTAGCTAACCAAGCTTCAGAAACAGCAAGCACTTCAGAAAATGCTAACCAACCCGTAGTCATAGCAGAAGTAAAACCAGAGGCTATCACCATACCAGAAGAAGATTTAAATACCATCAAAGGTATTTTCGGTATTGATACATTTTTTGCCACGGAAACCATACCCTATCAAGAGGGAGCGATTTTTAAAGGTAACTTGCGGGGAGATGCAGAACCAGTCCACAACCGTCTTACCCAAAGATTGCAAGAGCGTTTAGGTGATCAATATCGTCTGTTTTTGGTGGAAAATACAGATGGTAAACCAGTGATGATTGTGCTACCGAGTCGCACTGATCCTAAACCAATGCAGTTACCACAAAAGGCATTTGCTGTAATTTTATTAGTAGCAACTATCGCCACCAGTTTGGAAGCTGCGGGTTTACTGCTGAATTTTGATTTATTTGCCAACCCATCAAGAGTTTCGGAAGCTTTACCCATAGGGTTGGGAATTTTTACAATTTTGATAGCCCATGAAATTGGACATTGGTTATTAGCACGTAAACACCAAGTCCGCCTAACTTGGCCTTTTTTCCTGCCAGCAGTACAAATTGGTTCTTTTGGGGCAATTACCCGTTTTCAGTCTCTATTACCCAACCGTAAAGCGTTATTTGATATTGCTTTAGCAGGTCCAGCTTTTGGCGGTATCGTGTCTTTGATCATGTTGGTTACAGGGTTGTTACTTTCCCACCCTGGTAGTTTATTTCAATTACCCAATAAATTTTTCCAAGGTTCAATTTTAGTCGGTAGTTTGGCGCGAGTTGTGCTAGGTTCAGCTTTACAAGCGCCTTTGGTGAATGTTCATCCTTTGGTGATAGTTGGTTGGTTAGGGTTGGTAATTACAGCTTTAAACCTGATGCCAGCCGGACAATTAGACGGGGGGCGTGTTGTTCAGGCAATTTATGGACGTAAAACCGCAGGAAGAGCGACAATTGCCACTTTAATCGTTTTAGCTTTGGTATCTCTGGGTAATACTTTGGCTTTTTATTGGGCAATAGTGATTTTCTTTTTACAACGAGATGCAGAACGCCCCAGTTTGAATGAAATTACTGAACCCGATGACGCAAGAGCCGCTTTAGGTCTTTTGGCTTTATTTTTAATGGTTAGCACCCTTTTACCATTAACTCCCGCTTTGGCTGGAAAGTTGGGAATAGGGTGATTGGTGATTGGCTTAACGGGTGACAAGGCGTTTGAAGATGAGATGTGGCAATAATTTGAGAAAATAAGGGGGGAGAAAAATCTCACAGGGGTAGGTTTTTAATATTAACTGTGATGAGATCACGCTCTTCTCCCAGATACCCGACTTCTTTGAGAAGTCGGGTATCTAGCTTGTCTATTTTTCTAATTGGAAGAAGACTCCACCTTTGAGTGTTTCTGCTTCCTGTCCGTAACTACTGACTGTAAGCGATCGCAAATTGTCAAACAGTGGTTTACCCAACAATTCCACAAATTTAAGTAAGGGTTGTTGACTTTCTAGAAATTCTTGGCTTTTTTTCCAATCAATATATATATAGCCTTGGTTTGGTTGAGGTAAGTTAGCAATACTATCCTGAAAGTTGGAATTTTCCATCAGGGTATGTTCTTGATGGTTAATAATTTTTTCCATCAATGCTAAGTCAGAGGTAAAAATTTCATAATTATCAATGCTTGTATGCGCCCCTTTAACTTTTGCTTCAACGTTGACAGATGAATTTTCAGGAATAGCTTTTAACTCTGTCCAAACGGCAATTTTTTGATTGTTTAAAATCAAAGAACTAACATTAAATTCGTTGTTTGTGGCAATGTTATCTAATTTCGCTATACCTTGTTCTAGCTGCGGTGTTTTTTCTACTACAAACACCCAATTAGGATTTATATTTTTCTCTTGATTTACCTCTTGATTTGGTAAAATTGCTAAGGCATATTCTCCACGTACCCAACTAAAAATATCCTCTTTCCAGTTTATATCCCAGCTTTTTTGTACATCTATTAAAGGTTGCATCCCTCTGGCAATAGCTTCTTGAGAAGAACCATAAATAGTTGCTGTTATTTGTTGCCAAAGTTTATCTAAGTTACTATTAGGTAAATTACTCAAATTTGCACCAGCAATTGCTAAACCTGCTGATTCTGGAATATAATTTAAGGCATCCACAGGTTTAGATAATGCTGTAGATACAGAATTGAGTTTTGAACGACTTAAAAATGTGCTTTCTGCGAGCAAACCTGGAGATTTTAAAACTAAAGAAAGAATTTGACTCTTATAAGTTGATTCTGCTAATTCTAAACCTTGCCATTTTGCCAATGTGGGTAATTTGAAGAAAGCTACAGCTACAGCATTTTTTGGTAATTCTTTTACAGCTTTTTGATATTCAGGATCACTACTTAAATTCAAATTTGGTGCTTGAATATTATTAATAGCTTCTTTGACAACTTTCAAATCATTAGCAAATAAAACAAAGTCATCAACAACCGCACCAGCTAAGGAATTTTGGATTTGGGATTTGGGATTTTGGCTTTTTTTAGATGTTATTATTTCTGGTGTATCATACAGTAATTTGACACCTTTATATTGTTCTACTTCTAAATTTGTTCCTGCTAAAGTTCGTCGAGAAAATAACAGTTCAACAAACTCACGGCTTTTTTCTGGGTTATCTGTAGCTAGTGCCATTAAATACCCTGGTTGTAACCCATTTTCTGGATCACGATCAATATCTTCACTGGTAACAGCTAAGGTAATTTCATTACTTAGCCAAGGTTTGATATCATCATTGAAATTTATGTTAGTTTTTGCTAATAAACTATTTTTGATTTGGGAAATTTCCCCTTTTTTTTCTATTGACTGCAAACCTTCAGGATTGACTAATAAAGACACCATTGCAGGTGCTACATTAGATACAAATATAGCCGCCCCTGGTTGAGATATGGGAGTATTTAATTTTACTGGACTTTTGAATAAAAACCAGTAAAAGCCAGTAATAGCAAGTAATACAGCAACTACACCAGCTACTATAAACCTAAAAGATAAACGTTGATTATTCACATTCAACCTATTTTCTCGCTTTTCTGTCACCATGAATAGTATGACAAATATTAGGATTGTTTAGAGAAACTGCATGACTGGTCAATCTTTTACTGAAATTAAGGTTAAAGAACTAGCGGAACGTTTAGCAAATGCTGATTCTGGTTTACAGTTAATAGATGTGCGTGAACCACAAGAAGTAGCGATCGCCAAAATTGATGGTTTTGTCAATCTTCCTTTGAGTGAATATGAGCAATGGAACGGGGAAATTTCCACCCGTTTTGATGCCCATGCGGAAACCCTGGTATTATGCCATCACGGTATGCGTTCTGCTCAGATGTGTCAGTGGTTAGTTTCTCAAGGATTTACTAACGTTAAAAATATTATAGGTGGTATTGATGCCTATTCTATTTTAGTTGATCCTTTAATTCCAAGGTATTAGGGACTGGGGACTGGTGACTGGGTAATCAATTTTATTTTTCCCAATCACCAATCACCAATAGTCAGCAATGCAACTGAAGCTAAATCTAACTTTTGTAGCTAACAATACAGCTTGATTAAGAAATCATATAAGATAATATGATAAATAGATGAGAATTTAGCCTGTTTTGTGATATGAGCTATGCTGTATTTCTAATTACATAGAAAATAAGTTCTCACGGGAAGCTTTGCACCTAACTAATATAGTATAAATATATAATTTACGATTTTGCTTTTGCATTAATTAATAATCAATCTTTTTTACGGTTTCATTAACAAAATTTTTCAACCTTTGCTTAAAATTTGCCTTCAGTAAAACATATTCTATGCAATTCCAGCTGACAAATCGCCAACAACATATACTTTGGGCAACTGTACGCCATTATATCGCCACTGCTGAACCAGTTGGTTCTAAAGCTTTAATTGAGGAATTTGATCTTGGTGTCAGTTCCGCTACTATTCGCAATGTTATGGGTGTTTTGGAAAAGTCGGGGTTACTTTACCAACCACACACTTCTGCGGGGCGTGTACCTTCTGATTCGGGTTATCGTATATATGTTGATAGGTTGATGAAACCGTCGGCAGCTTTAGCTAAAGAGGTTGAATCTACTTTACAACAGCGTCTACATTGGGATAATTGGAGTTTAGAAGCTTTAATACAAGGTGCAGCGCAAATCTTGGCAACACTAAGTGGCTGTATTACCTTGATAACTATGCCACAACCCAATATAGCACAATTAAGACATTTACAACTTTTACAAGTTGAAGATGGGAAAGTTATGCTGATTGTGGTAACGGATAGTTATGAAACCCATTCCAAGGTAATGGATCTGTTTACAAGAGAGTCAGCAACTAAACCTGATCCAGAAACAATTGATCGAGAATTACAAATAGTTTCTAACTTTTTAAATAGTCATCTGCGTGGTTTTACACTCTTGGAATTAGCCCAGCTTGACTGGAGTGAGTTAGATCAAGAGTTTCAACGTTATGGGGAATTTTTGAAAAGTTCATTGACAGAATTACTCCGTCGTGCTGTTGCACCTTCAGCCACACAAATCATGGTGCGGGGTGTGGGTGAGGTATTGCGTCAACCGGAGTTTGCCCAAGTGCAGCAGGTACAAACGATTATGCACTTATTGGAAGAAGAACAAGAGCAGTTATGGCGGTTAATATGTGAAGAATCGGAAATAGAGGAAACGGGTAAACCCAAGGTGACGGTGCGGATAGGTACGGAAAATCCCTTAGAACCCATTAGAACCTGTTCTTTGATATCTTCTAGTTATCGTCGGGGTGCTGTACCCGTGGGAAGTATAGGTGTTTTGGGACCAACTCGGTTAGACTATGAAAATGCGATCGCTGTAGTAGCAGCAGCAGCAGAATATCTTTCAGAAGCTTTTAGTCAAACTGCGTAAACTGTATAAAATCGGTAAATCATGTTGAGAAAAATATCTTTTGGTTTAATATGGCTAGGATTTATTTCCTACGCCTTTTTATTTGCACCTCCTGATAATTTCCCAGAAAGTTTAGAGTTAATTACCAATCTTTCTACAGGAAACTGGGAAGGTATTAATCCTGCGATTATTGCCTTATTTAATATTATGGGAATATGGCCATTAATTTACAGTGCAGTATTATTTGTTGATGGCAGAGGGCAAAAAATACCAGCTTGGCCTTTTGCTACAGTTTCCTTTGGGCTTGGTGCTTTTGCACTTTTACCATATCTAGCTTTAAGAGAACCAAATCAAGAATTTACAGGTAATAAAAATCTGTTTCTGAAAATCTTTGATTCTCGCATCACAGGAATTTTATTAATGTTAGGTGCGGTGGTTTTATTTGCTTATGGTTTACAAGGAAATTGGAGTGATTTTATCCAACAATGGCAAACTAGCAGATTTATTCATGTAATGAGTTTAGATTTTTGTATGTTGAGTCTATTATTTCCTGCTTTGTTAGGGGATGATATGACGCGACGGGGTTGGAAGGATAATCAATTATTTTGGTTATTTGCTTTAGTTCCCTTTTTTGGGGCGTTGATTTATTTGTGTGTCAGGCCACCATTAAATGAACAAAAACAAGATTACCAAATGGTTTGATGCATCAGGAAATAAGTAACTTTCCACTATCACACCAAACCTGATAAAATGTTTTCAATCTAAAAATAAAAATATCTGGAATTTAAAACAATGACAGAGCAGATAAAATTGGAAATGATTCAAGAAGAAAATCTCTTAACAGCAGAGTTTTTTAACCAGCAATGGAAAATTTACCAGAAAGTGTTAAAAAACAATTACATGGGACATCGGGAAATATATCATGTACTCCATGAATTATTAGTTAAACACTGGCAAAAACCGTTTACTCTGCTTGACTTGGGATGTGGAGATGGGAGTTTCACCACTCAAGCTTTATTAAATACTCAAATTGCTGAATATACAGGAATAGATGTATCTGTTCCCGCAATAGAAGATGCGAAAAAAAATATTGCTGTTACTGGTTGTCAGGGAAATTTTATCATAGGCGATTGTTGGCAATTAACGAATGAGTTAGCGCAAAATGAACCAAATAAATTTGATGTTGTTTTTACATCTTTTGCGCTCCACCATTTGCAATTAGAAGAGAAAGAAGATGTAATAAAAAATATCAAAAATCTGCTCAAATCAGGGGGAATTTTCATTTTAATTGATGTAGTTCGTCAAGAAAATGAAGATAGAGATAGTTATGTTAAACGTTATTTAGGGAATGTGAAAAAAGATTGGACTTTAATAACTCCTCAAGAGTATAAAATGGTCGATAGTCATATTTCATCTAGGGATTTTCCGGAAACTCAATCAAATCTAAAAAGTATTTCTGAAAAAGTCGGTTTTAGTAATTTTGAATGTGTTTATCGTGATGAGTTAGATACAACACAATTATTGTGGTTTTACCTATAAAAGCGATATTGTTGTTCTTCTGAAAATCTCCAGAAATCTTCAAATACCATATTATCTTGCTACATAATAGAGATCAAAGTTGTATCTTTAGGAATACCAATAATGTATCAAACAGATCCACCACTTTCCCCTAAAGAAACATTACCAACAATGTATGATCTTCCTAGCGAAGACCCGGAGGAGAAAGGTTTGCCAGATCAATTTCATTTACTACAACCACAATTATTAGCAGACACATTTCGCCCACCTAACTATCCTAGCAACCAAATTTTTACAGCTAGTGATATGAATTTATATTACGATGGTCGTCATCCATTGTGGCATAAACGCCCAGATTGGTTTGCGGTTGTTGGTATTTCTTCTCTGTATGAAGAAAGAGATTTAAGATTAAGTTATGTAGTTTGGCAAGAATTTGTAAATCCTTATATTGTGGTTGAATTATTATCCCCAGGAACAGAAAAAGAAGATTTAGGTCAAACTTTGCGAGATGTGGAAAAACCCCCAACTAAATGGGAAGTTTACGAGCAAATTTTAAGAGTTCCCTATTACGCAATTTTTGATCGTTATCAATCTGAATTTAAAATGTTTGAGTTAAAGGGCGCTCATTATGTTGAAGTAAATTTATCAGATTTACGTTTTTGGATTCCTGATTTAGAATTAGGTTTGGGAGTTTGGCAAGGCAGTTATAAAAATGTGAATATGCCTTGGTTACGTTGGTATGATAAAGATGGTAATTGGGTGTTAACTCCTGTGGAAGAAGAACGACAAAAAGTTGAACAGGAACGACAAAAAGCTGAACAAGAGCGACAGAAAGCTGAACAAGAACGACAAAAAGCTGAACAAGAACGACAAAAAGCTGAACAAGAGCGACAAAAAGCTGAACAAGAGCGACAGAAAGCTGAACAAGAACGACAGAAAACAGAAAAATTAATTGCCCAACTACGTGCGCTTGGTGTTGAACCTGAATTAGATTAAATCACAGAATTGATGATGTTTGTTTACCACATTTTATAAATGTGGTTTTTTTATGTTTTTAGGAACTTCCAAACAATAAATTATCCAATCTTGTGGGATGGGCTTCTAGCCCGTCCGGGTTGAAGGGCAGGCAAGACTTGTACTGAGCAAAGTCGAAGTATGCCTACCCCACAAAAATTAATTGAATATTTTTTATCTGGAAGTCCCTTAGTGTTTAATAGCCAAATTTATCAACAACTAAATTTTCAGAAACCAACGCCGACGATACATAAAATAAAGCACTAACCACCATAATAAAAGATTGGCGATCGCAAATAATAAAGAACCATTCAAATTTCCCGCCCAAGCACTAAACAAATTATCATAAATCCAGGTTTTTGTAGAAATAGTATCTTTACCAATACCTACAGAAGTTTTAACTAAAATTCTACCTACAACCCCAGAAATAACAAAGAGAAAAATGGCATTTAAACCCATCACTTCCCAA
This sequence comes from Sphaerospermopsis sp. LEGE 08334, assembly GCF_015207205.1. NCBI lineage: Bacteria > Bacillati > Cyanobacteriota > Cyanophyceae > Nostocales > Aphanizomenonaceae > Sphaerospermopsis > Sphaerospermopsis sp. LEGE 08334. The sequence continues at coordinate 105,267 of NZ_JADEXH010000005.1, forward strand.
GGAAACCCCCATTTTTTAAAACCCCGAACTTCCACCAATTCATAACATAAAGCTAAGACTAATAAAGCCCAACCAGCAGTATAAACAACATAGGAACTTGTCCACAAAGATTTATTAATAGGAAAGACAAAACCCCAAAGTATACCAATAATTAAACACACCAAACCCCAAATTACTAAATTAACACTTGTCCTAGTTTGAACCTGCTGTTTTTGCAACCATGAACCAGTAAAATAACCAATTAAAACCGTTACCACTGCGGGAATAGTGCTAAATAAACCTTCAGGATCAAAAGATCCACCTTGATAAAGATGTTGACTTCCTAAAATCATCCGATCAATATAACCAGCAAAATTTCCTTCAGCAGATAAATTACCCGCCCCAAAACCAGGAACAGGAATTAATTGCATTGCACCCCAATAACCTAAAAGTGATATTCCTGAAAATATCCATAAACTACGTTGGGAAATTTGCAAAACCAAAAAAGCAGCAATTACATAAGCCAAACTGATCCGCTGCAACACTCCCATAATTCTAATTTTACTTAAATCAATGGGTATTCCTTTTAAAGTAAAATCAAGAAAAAACGTAAACAATGCTAAAAATAAACCCAATGCAAATAACACCAAACCTCTACGAATTATTCGCAAATAAACTTGACGAGTGGGACGATTTTCTGGTGTGTTTTCTCGTGTATATTTAGCAAAAGAAAAAGGCATTGCGACACCAACAATAAATAAAAAGAATGAGAAAATTAAATCAGTGGGTGTGCAACCGTGCCATTTTGCGTGTTCTAACGGTGGATAAATGTAGCTCCAACTACCAGGATTATTAACTAAAATCATAGAGGCGATCGCAATTCCCCGAAATACATCCAGAGAAACAAGACGCGGAAACGAATCTTTCATTACTGTTGACACAAAAAATTTCCCATCACAATCACTTAGATATTAAGGATAATACAATTTTTTGTAACTTATCAAATAACCAATTTTTCCTTTCATCCATATTTTTAACCCTGAAAATGACAGGTTTTAAACCTTGAATCAAAGGAAGCATCCCAATTTTAACAAATAACCGTAGCAACACCAAAAACTCTCTTCTTCCTTCTTCCCTTCGTGTCCTTCGTACCTACCCTTCGGGAACACCTTCGGTGAACGTGGTTCGTTCATTTCACGTCTTGACCTCAAGCAAAAAATAAACTTACACATTTGGGATGCTCCCGAATCAAACAATTATCAATTGTCAATTCTCAATTATCAATTGATCAGTTGGGTATTTGCACAAAATCAAAAATTCCTAAAGATTAATTTACCAATTTTCCTCTGGTGTATGATTTTTGTTAAATTAACCAGTACATTAATAAGGAGGATAGGAAAACAAACCAATGAATGCGATCGCCTCTACCATAGCATCTATTATCAACACAGAAAACGCTGTCTTCCCTTGGGAAAATCTCGCATCCAGTCAGAAACAACGCATCCAAGCAGCGATAAACCCCAAAACCCATCCCAGTTGTATCGTTTATCCCCACACTCAGGAACAACTGGCCGCAGTCATGTCCGCTGCAAACAGCAATAAATGGTCTGTTCTTCCCTGCGGTAGTACAAGTAAACTTCATTGGGGCAGTTTAAGTAAAAATATTGATATTGTCATCAGTACAGAACGTATTAACAGACTCATAGAACATGCGGTAGGTGATCTAACTGTCACTGTAGAAGCAGGAATTAAATTTGGCGAAATTCAAGAAATTTTAGCCCAATCTCAGCAAAATTTAGCCCTTGATCCTGCGTTTTCCGCTGCTGCTACCATTGGCGGTATTGTTGCTACTGCTGATACAGGTTCTCTGCGTCAACGTTATGGTGGTGTGCGTGACCAACTATTAGGTATAACTTTTATCCGTGCTGATGGACAAATTGCCAAAGCAGGGGGAAGGGTAGTAAAAAATGTTGCTGGTTACGACTTGATGAAATTGTTTACCGGTGCTTACGGTACATTGGGAATTATCAGTCAAGTCACTTTTCGAGTTTATCCTTTACCAGAAACATCGGGAACGGTAATATTAACTGGTAAAGCTGAAGCGATATCCCAAGCTGCTACAATTATTCAAGGTTCTGAGTTAACACCAACTCAAGCAGATTTAATATCCAGTCAATTAGTTTCTGATTTAAGTTTAGGTAGCGGAATTGGTTTAATTGTCCGGTTTCAAAGTATTAGCGAAAGTGTGCAGGAACAGTCTAACAGACTTTTGGCAATTGGTCAAAAATTGGGTTTAAACGGGGCAATTTATTCAGCCGAAAATGAGGCTAATTTATGGCAACAATTACCAGAAACAATACATAATTATGGTAATAATTCAGAAATTACTGCCAAAATAGGATTATTACCAACTGCTGCGGTGGAGGTGATTAATCAAATTAATTTCGGGTTGATTCATCTCAATAGCGGTTTGGGTTTGGTGCGGTTAGAAAATCAAAATCAGGTTTTGAAATTGCGTGATTTATGTCAATCTACTTCTGGGTTTTTAAGTGTTTTATCTGCACCTTTTGAAATAAAAGAAAAATTGGATATCTGGGGTTATAATGGTAATGGTTTGGATATGATGCGGCGCATTAAGGAACAGTTTGATGGTAATTATATTTTAAGTCCTGGTCGGTTTGTTGGTGGGATTTAAGGTTTAAGAATAACGAACCGCAAAGTACGCAAAGTACGCGAAGTTAAGAGGGGAAGAAAGAGTCATGCAAGTTTCGGAAAGTTCGGTGAATAAGACTGTTAGTGTTAAGAATTTACAGGGTTTTGATCCTAGTCATCCTCCTGATCCTAAGTTGATTGATAGTTGTGTTCATTGTGGGTTTTGTCTTTCTACTTGTCCTAGTTATCGGGTGATAGGAAAAGAAATGGATTCACCGAGGGGTAGAATCTATTTGATGGATGCTATTAATGAGGGAGAAATTGCTTTAAATACTGCTACTGTTCAACATTTTGATTCTTGTTTGGGTTGTCTTGCTTGTGTGTCAACTTGTCCTTCTGGTGTGCAGTATGATAAGTTGATTTCCGCAACTCGTCATCAGGTGGAAAGAAATTATAACCGCAGTTTCTCTGATAAGTTAATCCGTCAATTGATTTTTTCTCTGTTTCCTAATCCTGATGTTTTAAGAATTTTACTTTTCCCTTTATTTGTTTATCAAAAGTTGGGGTTTTCTCAGTTATTACGCGCTACTGGGTTAATGAAAAAAATCTCTCCCCGGTTAGCTGCTATGGAGTCTATTTTACCGGAAATTACTGTTAAGTCTTTTCAAAATAATTTACCCGATATCATTCCTGCAAAGGGTGAAAAAAGATATCGTGTTGGTGTAATTTTGGGATGTGTGCAACGTTTGTTTTTCTCTCCGGTAAATGAAGCAACAGTGAGGGTTTTAACTGCAAATGGTTGTGAAGTTGTAATTCCTAAATCTCAAGGTTGTTGTGCTGCACTTCCTGAACATCAAGGACAAACTGAACAAGCGAAAGCTTTAGCAAGACAAATGATTGATAGTTTTGCTGATAAAAATGTCGATTTTGTGATTATTAATGCTGCTGGTTGTGGTCATACTTTAAAAGAATATGGTCACATTTTAGCTGATGATCCAGAATATGCCCAAAAAGCTAAAGCATTTGCAGCAAAAGTAAAAGATGCACAGGAATTTTTAGCAAATGTGGGTTTAACTGCTCAACTTTCACCTTTAACAGATAAACCTTTAACTTTAGTTTATCAAGATGCTTGTCATTTATTACATGGTCAAAAAATTAGTGTCCAACCCCGTCAGTTATTAAGAAAAATTCCCGGAGTCACCTTAAAAGAACCCATAGATGCAGCTTTGTGTTGTGGTAGTGCAGGTATTTATAATATGCTGCAACCAGAAGTTGCTGAAGAATTAGGTGAACAAAAAGCCCAGAATTTAATCAATACTGGTGCTGATTTAATTGCTTCTCCTAACCCTGGTTGTAGTTTACAAATTAGTAAATATTTGCAAGGTAAGAAAATTTCTTTAATGCACCCGATGGAATTATTAGATTATTCTATTCGCGGAGAAAAACTAGAATTGTAAAACTTCAGATCCCCGAATCTTGGGGATCTTATTCCTAGATAGGAAAAATAACCGCCGAAAACCTAAAAAATCACTTAAATTCTCTTATCTTTGTGATCTTTGCGCCCTTTGCGGTTCAATCATATAAAATTTACACATTTAAGATGCTCCCCAAAAATCACTATTTCATCATCTACCCCTACTGACTCCTAAATTTCTCAAATGTGCTTATTTTCAAACATTAATTTAGTCTACTCGGTGGCAGATTTTCAAAAGCAATTGTAAAATCATAACAGCATCAGACCAGGTTATGTTTCCCATTATCCTATGAAGATTCTAGTCTTAAATGCCGGATCTAGTAGCCAAAAAAGTTGTCTGTATGACATTACAGATGCAACTCTTCCCCAAGAAGCACCAAAACCTCTTTGGGAAGGGAAAGTTAACTGGACTCAAGACCGTGGTGTGGCAGAAATTGAGGTAAAAACCGCCACTGGTGAGACACTGCAAGAATCTATTTATGGTGACTCCCGCAAAGCGCACGTAGCATATATGCTGTATACTCTTACTCGTGGTGCTACTAAGGTACTGAGTAATTTATCAGAAATTGATGTGGTGGGACATCGTGTAGTACATGGTGGTCAAGAATACCGTAATAGTGTAGTAATTACAGAAGATGTAAAAAAGGCGATCGCTAATCTTTCAACCCTTGCCCCTGCCCATAATCCAGCAGCTTTGGAAGGCATAGAAGCCATTGAGCAAAGCTTGGGAGATGTTAAACAAGTCGCAGTTTTTGATACAGGGTTTCATAGCACTTTACCGGATGCAGCAGCTATCTATCCCGGTCCTTATGATTGGGTAGAGAAAGGTATCCGTCGCTACGGCTTTCATGGTATCAGTCACCAATACTGTGCGAACCGTGCAGCGCAAATTCTTGGTCGAGATTTGACAGACCTGCGTTTAATCACTTGCCATTTAGGTAACGGTTGTTCCTTAGCGGCAATTAAAGATGGTCGCAGTATTGATACCACTATGGGATTTACACCTTTAGATGGTTTGATGATGGGAAGTCGTTGCGGTTCAATTGATCCAGGAATTTTGATTTATCTATTGCGTCAGTCTGATTACTCAGCAGAAAGTTTAGATTATGTTTTAAATAAAGCTTCTGGTTTACGGGGAATTTCGGGTGTTTCCAGTGATTTACCTCAAGTTCTGGCAGCAATTGAAGAAGGTAACTATCGTGCTAAACTAGCTTGGGATATGTACGTACATCGGTTACGAACTGGTATCGGTTCAATGTTGGCTAGTTTAGGTGGTTTAGATGCGTTAGTCTTTACCGCTGGAGCAGGTGAAAAATCGCCATTAATCAGACAAGCAGCTTGTGAAGCTTGGCAATTTTTAGGATTGAAAATAGACTCTGAGAAAAATCAACAACAACCAGTTGATGTCGATATTGCTACACTTGATTCTAATGTGCGAGTATTAGTTATACACACACAAGAAGATTGGGCGATAGCGAAGCTCGCCGCAGGCATCGCTCAACAATATTGGCAGTTATGTCAAATTAAACAGTAAAAATCTTGAATCTAATTTAATTAAGGATTATCTTCAAGAGAATTTTACCAAGTTTTGGTAGTAACCACTTGAGCAAATGTGGTATCAACACTATTAAAACTAAATTTCCCAAAAATATAACTGGAACATCTGAAAAACTACTTACATTAACAAATAAATTAGTGATCAACCAGACTAACCAATTGATAAGCTCTTGATTTTTTTTTCTCCCTATATATTTTTTCAGTTCATTGACAATGAATAGATTCAGTATAGCTAATAGCAAAAATAGGATTATCCAGACTAATATTAATATAAAAAATTGCCATCCTATGACGGCAGCTACTTTCCAAATAATCAAACTTGCAGGAAGAATTGCATATATAAACCAATATACAGAATTTAAATTACTTCTGAGACGCTTTATTATTTGTTCCGTTAGCCAATAATGAGCAGAGACAATTCTTAAACAATCTGCATTTTCTAGGAAATCATAACGAACCTTGTGGATAATATCACCATCAAATAACACAGTAGTTTGCAAAATAATATTAATTTTTTGATCTGCGGTTGATTGATAATAAGAATTAAAGGTGAACCCTGATAGAGAAATAATCTTTGTTTGTGGATTTTTATTAGTCAATAATTGCCAGATTTTAGCTAAAAACAAATAAACAAGACAATAAACTTTGGGATTTTTATAATTCACCTGGTTTTTATTTGGCTTAATTACATTCTCAGTCAGAAAAGTATAGTACCATAAAGGTAATACCAACCCTGAAGGAATATAAAGAGATAAACCCTGGATTTGCGCTTTTTCAATTTGCTCTATAATTGAATTATTCAAATAAAAACTATACTCTCCTTCATCAACTTTAAATTCCACAAAACTACTGCCTGGAGGAACTTGCAAAGAAAATGAAAAACTATAATTACTATATGCTTTATTGATTTTTTGTTTAAATTTCATAACACCCTAAGTACCCTGCAAATATATCTTGATATCTTGATTAAATTTATCTTGATTTATCATTAAAGTAGCCAAAATAGTTTTATAGTGCGTCAAATAAGGAATTTACATCTGGTTTTATTGACGCATTTTCTGATTAATTTTAGTGAAAAAATCTAAATTTTACCAGAAGATAAACCAGCAAGATTTTTGACAAAATTAATCAGAAATTCGATGGTTTCACGCCATTGTTTTTCACCAGACACTACACCATCATTATGAATTTTCATAATTATATCTTGATCGTTTTCTTTTAAATCAAATAATTTCTTATGATAGCGGGTAATAATATCTCCGTCTAATTGCATTATCGTTTGAGCATAAATCGTATCTACTTGATCACTTGTGATATCACCACCATCTAATGCCGCTTTTAGTTCCGAAACTTTACGCAAAGTCAACACAAATTTATCATTACTCAAAATTTTTGAGATTTTCTGATAATTATCTACATTATTTTCATGATCTCCAAAAGGAGAAGGTAACATTGAATTTGATTCTTTTGTTCCATCTGCATTTAATCTGTTTTCATCTATATATCGCAGACGTTTATTATATATATCTATGACTGCACCATCTGGTTTTCCAGATTCTTTAGATTCTAGCTCTTGCTCTAAAAGTATGTAAATATATTCTCTTTCAAGTTGTAAAAATATATTTATGTAACGTTCTTGCAAATCTAGAACAATCTGTTTATCTGTAAAATAATTTGGATCACTTATAGCATAAATATTGTAATATGCTTGCCAAGGATTAAACTTAGAACCGCTAATATTACTCACAACTATCGTGTTTACTTCTAAAGTTGTAATGTCTTTCACCAAGACATTGACTGAATCAACAAATTTATTTAGTAAATCTTTGGCTTTGTCTACCGTGCCAAGATTGGTAATATTTTGATTATCTTGAGATTTAGATTCCAAAGCTTTTTGATTTTGAATTTTAGCAAACATGATAACAACCTTATTAACAAATTTTCTACATGAGCATGAATTTGATGCTTGAAGCGATACAAGAAATATGCTTCTCCTGATTGAGACTTTATTGAGATTTAGATATAGTGAGAAGATTTGCAATCATAGATTTTTCATTGTTATATAAAAACTGAAATCTAAATTTCCTAGATATAAAAAGGTAGATTTAAAACGGACTGAGAATATTTTTTAAATCTGCCCCTTTCACTATCAACCAACTAATTAAGGACGTTTTGATGGTTGTGAATTTTGATTGTTTTGACTATGTTTAAGCATAGCCATCAAAATTTCATATAACTTTTGGATACTTTCTATATTTTTTTGAATTATTTCCCGACTTTCTTTCACTTGGCTTAAATGAAATTCCCTCAGTTCTGCATAGGGACCATCACCAATAAATTTACTACCTACTTCATTTTTGATATCACCATCAATCAAATTGATGCGCGTCAACAATCTATTTTCTGGTTTAGCAGTTTGTGACTCATCCCTAAATGATGAATAAGCATCAAAAACAGAAGTTTCAATTTCTAATTCGACTACATCTGCTATGGCGGTTTTCATGATGTCAACTATATCATTGAAACTCACACCATTTTTTTTGAAATCCAGATTATTTAGCTGTTTTTGGAATTTATTTGGTTTTTCAGAACCTTCTGCATGAATTTGCAAGTCTTCTGCTAACTTTGTTTCAGCCATAATAGCTATGTATATGTATATGTACAGGGTTAAAGTTGTATCAAAATCTTATTGTTGGTTATATTGGTTTTTTTTTCTAGTTTTTTTTAATAAACTTAACTTTAATATAAGTATTTTAACGTAAATGTAAGTTTATATTAAACATTTCCTATTGTCAATCTGTTACGAACTTGTTGCAAAGCCAGGTAAAATATACAATCGGGTAAATTTGCTGAGAAAGCTAAGAAAAATTATGTTGTTATCTCGTGAATTTATTATTACGCCTTTAGTAGCTTGTTTCTGCATCTTAGGAATTAGTTTAAGTCAATTTCCGAGATTGCAAGAACTTATCAACAGCGAACAATCTATGTCTGTGGAAGCTTTGGAAAAAGAACAACAAAAAGAAGCTTTACGTTTGAGTTTGCTACAAGAAATACCCACTTTTGGTTATGATAACCTCATTTCTAATTGGGTATATATTGACTTTTTGCAATACTTTGGTGATGATGAAGTTAGAGACAAAATAGGTTATGGTTTAAGTCCAGAATTTTTTGAAATCATACTTAAACATGACCCGAAATTTAGACAAGCTTATCTTGGTCTTTCTGTTAGTAGTTCTTTATATGCAGGTATGCCAGAAAGAGCTATTACATTAATGGATAAAAGTTTAAAATCCTTATCGCCTAAAATCCCAGAAAAATCTTATTATATCTGGCGTTATAAAGGCACGGATGAATTATTATTTTTAGGTGACTCCCAAGCCGCAAGCAAATCTTTTCTCAAAGCAGCAGAATGGGCTAGTGAATACGATGATCCAGAAAGTAAAAATGTAGTTTCTCTGTCCCAAGCTACTGCTAGATTTCTAGAAAGAAACCCTGATAGTAAGTATGCTAGAATTGCCAGTTGGGGCATGGTTTTACAAAATAACGTAGATGAAAAAACCCGCAACCGTGCAATTAAAGAAATTGAAAATCTTGGAGGTAAAGTAGTGATTAATAATCAAGGAGTACCAACTGTAACTTTCCCGGAAAAAGATTAAGGTAATTGATAATTGACAATTGATAATTGATAATTGACAATTGTTTAAGAGGTTGTTTGAAAACTTTTTCGTGTGGGATTTGACACCCGCAGATCCCCCTAAATCCCCCTTTTTAAGGGAGACTTTGAGGAATTTAGCCCCCCTTTTTAAGGGGGGTTGGGGGGATCTCCATTAATTCTGATACTTTTCAAACATCCTCTAATAAACTTCCCCTGCTTCCCCTGGTTACTGTCACCTGTCACCTGTCACCTGTCACCTGTCATGTACTGGTATTGTGGTAAATTAATAGAATCAAAAACGCTGGAATTAGATATTAATGATCCAGGTTTGCTTTTTGGAGCTACAGTTTTTACAACTTTAAGAGTTTATGATCATTCCCTTGATCATAGTTTAACTAACTGGAAAGCCCATTGTTCGCGTTTGCAATTAAGTTTACAAACCTTTGGTTGGCCAGAACCAAATTGGAATTTTGTGCGTCAAGGTGCAGAAATGCTTTTACAACATTTTCCCGTGATCAGAATTACTATTTTTCCCGATGGGAGAGAATGGATCACAGGTAGATTATTACCAGCAAACTTGACAGAAAAACAAAATAATGGTATAATAGCTGCGCTTGCAAAATCAGAATTTGCCCGTTCTCTCCCCAACCATAAAACAGGCAATTATTTGAGTCCTTGGTTAGCGAAAAATAATGTTCAAGCCGTAAACGCTGAAGAAGCGATTTTAATAGATAGTGAGGGAAATTGGTTAGAAACCAGTACAGGTAATCTTTGGGGTTGGAAAGATGGCAGTTGGTGGACACCACCATTAGAAGTGGGAATATTACCAGGGATAGAGCGATCGCACATTATCCAACATTTACAAAAGCTGGGAACTACCATCCAGCAACAACCTTGGACACCACAGCTAGTAAAAGAATTTGCAGCGATCGCCTACACTAGCAGCGTTGTCGAGATAATTCCCATTCATACCGTACATCAGCCCACCGGATCGTTAGAATATAATCCTAAGCATCCTTGCTTTTTAGAACTTAAAGGATTATTTCTACCATGACAGGAACGCCATTTTGGTATATCTTAAGATAAGTTAACATAATTCTCATAAAGCCCTCTCTTATTTTAGAGACCTTACACTAACGCCCAAAAAATACAGGAGGATAGACCTCAGTGAATAAAAGATGGAGAAATGCGGGGCTATATGCGCTGCTGTTTATTGTAGTAATTGCTTTAGGGACTGCGTTTTTTGACAACCAACCCCCCCAAGTAGAAACATGGCGCTATAGTCAATTTATTCAAGAAGTTGATCAAGGCAAAGTAGAAAGAGTTAGTCTCAGTTCAGATCGTTCTACAGCAATTGTTACACCTAAATACGACCCCAATAAAAAGCGTGTCACCTTAGTTAGCGATCCAGATTTAATCAATACTCTGAGAGATAAAGGTGTTGATATTGCCGTATTACCCCAAACCGACGAAGGCTTTTGGTTTAAAGCACTGAGCAGCTTATTTTTCCCTGTATTGCTGTTGGTGGGTTTATTTTTCTTACTCCGTCGCGCTCAAACTGGTCCTGGTAGCCAAGCAATGAACTTTGGTAAGTCCAAAGCTAGGGTACAAATGGAACCCCAAACCCAAGTGACCTTTGGCGATGTGGCAGGTATTGACCAAGCTAAACTGGAATTAAACGAAGTTGTAGACTTTTTGAAAAACGCCGATCGCTTTACTGCTGTTGGTGCAAAAATTCCTAAAGGTGTATTATTAGTCGGACCTCCAGGAACAGGTAAAACCCTCCTCGCCCGTGCAGTAGCTGGAGAAGCAGGTGTCCCCTTCTTCAGTATTTCCGGTTCAGAATTTGTGGAAATGTTCGTTGGTGTAGGTGCTTCCCGCGTCCGCGACTTATTTGAACAAGCAAAAACCAACGCTCCCTGTATCGTCTTCATTGATGAAATTGACGCAGTAGGTCGTCAACGGGGTGCTGGTTTAGGTGGTGGTAACGATGAACGGGAACAAACCCTCAACCAGTTACTCACTGAAATGGATGGTTTTGAAGGTAACACCGGCATCATCATCATTGCTGCTACCAACCGTCCTGACGTACTCGACGCTGCTTTATTGCGTCCTGGTCGTTTTGACCGTCAAGTGGTGGTAGACCGTCCCGACTACGGTGGCCGTAGCGAAATTCTCAAAGTTCATGCACGTGGTAAAACCTTATCTAAAGATGTGGACTTGGATAAAATCGCTCGTCGTACCCCTGGTTTCACCGGTGCAGACTTATCTAACCTGTTAAACGAAGCCGCAATTTTAGCAGCACGTCGCAACTTAACCGAAATTGCGATGGATGAAATTAACGATGCTATTGACCGGGTGTTAGCAGGTCCAGAGAAGAAAGATCGGGTAATGAGCGAAAAGCGCAAAACCTTGGTTGCTTATCATGAAGCTGGCCATGCTTTAGTTGGTGCATTAATGCCTGACTATGACCCTGTACAAAAAATTAGCATTATTCCCCGTGGTCGTGCTGGTGGTTTGACTTGGTTTACTCCTAGTGAAGACCGCATGGATACAGGTTTATATAGCCGTGCATATCTGGAAAATCAGATGGCCGTTGCTTTGGGTGGTCGTTTAGCTGAAGAAATTATCTTTGGTGAAGAGGAAGTTACTACTGGTGCTTCCAACGACTTGCAACAGGTAGCGCGAGTTGCCAGACAAATGATTACTCGTTTTGGCATGAGCGATCGCCTTGGTCCTGTGGCTTTGGGTCGTCAACAAGGTAATATGTTCTTAGGCAGAGATATCATGTCTGAGCGTGATTTCTCTGAAGAAACCGCTGCTGCCATTGATGAGGAAGTCCGTAAATTAGTAGATGTTGCTTACGCACGGGCTAAGGAAGTTTTGGTAAATAACCGTCACATTTTGGATCAAATTGCCCAAATGTTGATTGATAAAGAAACCGTTGACGCTGATGAATTGCAAGAAATTCTCGGAAATAATGATGTGAGAACTGCTGCTTTTGCATAGTAGTTAATTCAGTTTTTTAGATTGGGGTATTTCTGGGTTTTCTGGAAGTACCCCAATTTTTTTGATAGGTAATAGGGAATAGGAAGATGGGGAAAAATTTTACCTTCTGACTCCTTGAACTCCTAACTCCTTGAACTCCTAACTCCTTGAACTCCTGACTCCTGACTCCTGACTCCTGACTCCCCTAAACCCTAACGGAAAAATTGAAGATGTAATTCTTAGATTTCGTCAAATCTTCTACAATTTAATCCCGCATTCTACTGAATAGGGACTATAATATTACTAATAAATCTGGATAGGCTTAACTAGGGCTTGATGAATAAACTGAAAACCACGATGAATAAAGAGTTTGAGGGTGATAACAAAGAAAATAGGTGGAAGGTTTTGGAAACTATGAGTAGGAAAACCTTGCACTTTGTTGGTTTTTACCTCGTTTCCAAATACAAAAAACTCCTTGATATCCTTGAACTCCTGACTCCTTGAAATCCTTAATCTTCAAGGAAAGACTTTTTCAGCCAACCCTAACTATAGGTTTTTAGGTTAAATTGAATTATGCGATTAGGTGGACGTTACGAAATTATCGAAGTATTAGCAACTGGTGGTTTTGGCATTACCTATAAAGCTACAGATACCCAAAAACCAAGTAAACCTATATGTGTAGTCAAGGAACTTCTACGGCAACACTATAATAGTTCCTATTTAGAGTATTTTGAGAAGGAAGCAAGAATTTTGGAAATGTTGGGGACACATTCTCAAATTCCTTATTTATTTGCATACTTTGAGGAAGAGAAAAAATTTTACATTGTCCAGGAATTTATTCAAGGACAGTGTTTAGATAAAGAAATAATTCCCGGTAAGCGACTCAGTGAAGGTTATGTCAGCAAATTATTGCAAGATGTTTTAGAGGTTTTGGCTTTTGTTCATCAGCAAAAAGTGATTCATCGTGATATTAAACCGCAAAATCTCATCCGCAGACAACAAGATGGGAAAGTTTGTTTAATTGACTTTGGCATAGTCAAAGAAATAGCCACTCAAGTCATCAATAGTAGTGGCAGTGTGCAGACTTCAATTATGGCAGGTACTCTTGGTTATATGCCAGCAGAACAAGCTAGGGGAAAAACAGTTTTTGCCAGTGATATTTATGCTTTGGGAATAACTGCTATTCAAGCATTAACAGGTTTGCGATCGCAAGAATTTGAAGAAGATCCAGAAACAGCCGAGTTATTATGGCAAGAAAAAGCCCAGATAAGTGATAAGTTAGGCGCATTTTTAACAAAAATGGTGCGTCGTCACCATAGCTTACGTTATCAAAATGCTCCAGCAGCTTTAGAGGATTTCCAAAAATTAAATGCTTCTCTACCTACCGCAATTATATCATCTTCAGTGGTCGGCTATTCCCCTAAAGATGTCTATTATCAGGAAGCTGCTAATTTAGCTCAAAAAAGTAACGGAAATTTTTCTCCGGTAATGTTGAAAATATTGGAAGAAAAAAGACTGGAGTTAGGTTTATCTGAAGAAGAAGCCAGGGCAATTAGACAAGCAGTTTTACCAACTCATCATACATATCAATCTAGTCAACAAACATCACTAAAACCATCGCCAAATCGGCAATTAATGTCAACCAGATTTCCCCAGCCACCTGTTACTACACCTGTTAATAAAAGCATCCATACATTTGCACGTCAACAGCCATTAGAAGTAGAAAATAAATTAACTCCACCTCAACCACAATCTCCAGCTATTATTAAAACTCAAAGCTTTGAATTTGTCACAGCCCAATTAGTTTTAAAACCCGGATTTTTGGGTTTAGTAAAAAATTGGGAAATTCAAATCAACCAGAAAACAGCACAGTTCTTTGCAGAAGAATTAGAAAATAACATAGCTTTAGAATTAGTTGCCATTCCTGGTGGTACTTTTGTCATGGGTTCAGCAGAAAATGAACTAGAAAGTGGAGATAGGGGTAGTCCTCAACATCAAGTTAATATTCAACCTTTTTTATTAGGCAAATATCCTATCACTCAAGCACAATGGCAAGCCGTTTCTAGTTTACCAAAAATTAAATTTGATTTACATTCTAGCCCATCTCATTTTAAAGGTGCTAACCGACCAGTAGAACAAGTATCATGGCATGAAGCTCAGGAATTTTGCGCGAGATTATCACAAAAAACAGGTAAATTATATCGTCTACCAAGTGAATCTGAATGGGAATATGCTTGTCGTGCAGGTACAACTACACCGTTTTATTTTGGCAATACTATTAGCACTGATTTAGCAAATTACAATGGTGAATATGTATATGCTAATGGACAAAAAGGTATTTACCGCAAAGAAACAACGAATGTCGGAACTTTTCCCGCTAATGCTTTTGGTTTATATGATATGCACGGGTTAGTTTGGGAATGGTGCGAAGATGGCTGGTATGATAATTATATAGGAGCGCCTACTGATGGTAGCGCGTGGTTAACAGGTAGTGATAATCACCCTCGTCGTGTATTGCGTGGTGGTTCTTGGTCCTATCGTCCAGTTTATTGCCGTTCTGCTTATCGAATCAATTATCCCGCAGTTAGTAGAGATAACAATCGTGGTTTTCGTGTTGCTTGTTCTGCTCAATGGAATTAATAATAATTTAGGAGTAGGGGTTTAGCACTAAGAAAACCATACAGAGATCAAAAGTCATTTTATGATAATTTTTCATCACAAAATCTATGTTTTTTATCAACTCTTTAGAAAGTCAACTGCAACGCTGGAACGAAACAATTATTAAGCAACCAAATAACCCTAATGTGTACATTCGTCGGGGAATGGTTTATTTTCAACTGAGTAAAATTGAGGAGTCAATTACAGATTTTGATACTGCTGAAAAATTAGATGATCGAATTACTCCTTATTTGTGGCAAAGGGGTTTATCTTATTATTACGCGGAAAGATTTGCGGAAGGTGCAAAACAATTTGAAATTGATTTAACGGTGAATGCACAGGATGTAGAAGAAACTGTGTGGCGATATCTTTGTATTGCTAGGTTATCGGGTGTGGAAGAAGCGAGAAATTCTTTATTACCTGTGAAAAATGATCCGCGAAAAATCATGAGATGTGTATATGATTTATTTGCAGGTAATTGTACAACTGATGATGTTTTGATTGTGGGTAAATTAGAAGGTGTAAAGGGTAATTTTTACAGTCATCTTTATTTAGGTTTGTATTATGAAGCGGAGGGGAATGAAGAGTTAGCAAAAGAGTATATTGTGAAAGCTGCGGATAAATATAAAATTGATGATTATATGTGGTATTTAGCTGTGGTGCATAAAAACATGAGAAAATCGTTTTGATCAACTAATAAAGTAGGGGAATAGAGCGTTTTGAGTGACAATTCTACAAATTTTCAGCAAAATTACCCATCTGCGGAAGTTGTACAACAGGAGATAACAAATTCTAATATAGAAGTAGGAAGTGGGTATATGTGGAGAGGTAAGGGAGAAGAACCACAATGGAATAATCCTAGATCAACAAAAGCCTATGATCATATTGAGCGACATCATGGACCTAGAGTTAGAATAGAGCAATTAAGGGGAAGAATAGCCAGTACACAAAATCCTCAAGGACAATGGTTAAATGAAGAAGACTGGGTAGAGGCGGAGCAAATTATACCTAAATATCCAGGTAGATATATTTTGGATTTTAAACGTCCTATTGGCAGAGTTTATCAAACTGACGGAACTATTATTGAAAATGTAACTCGTGTATTTATCAAAAGAAAAGATGATGGAACATTCAATTGTGGATATCCTGTTTTAGATACATTTAGACTAAGTTAAATCTTATGCAAGAGGTAAGAATGAATACATTTTCTCTGAAATTAGAAGAATTTATCAATGTAGAATATTGTCTACCCCCTGAAGATCCTAAAGGTGAACTTTCTCATTTAGAAATGGGGTTAAGACTTTTTTGTTTTAGAAATAATCAAAAAGTTTTAATCAAACTTGGAAAAAAGAGAAAGGAAATCTTCTTAGATCCTGATATAATTCTGGTACTAGAAGAGTTACCAGAAAAAATTTATCAGCTTTTAATAGGTCAAAACATTGAACTGGATTTTCCAGAAAGTGGTTTCGCAATTAGTTTTAAATCATTAGATACTTGGAAAATAAATTGTATTTGGCAAGAGTATGGTTACTCTCATGAAACACATAAATTTACGTTAGAGAGAGTTCAAGTATTATACGTATTCAGAAGATTTTTACGGGATTTGGTTAATAAAGCTGTTAAACAAGGTTACATTTCTGATCAAGAAAAAAAGGAATTTATGAAGTAAACAATTTAAATAATTTATTGGCTAAAATCCTATTTCGATAAAATTTTATCCCTTAAAGACTTAATGCGATCGCCAATTTTTACCTATTTTAAACCTTCCTCAAAAAATCCCTAATCTTAATTTCACAACCAGGAAAAGCTAAAGGTGAAATTGTCAAATTTTCCCCTAAAATACTTTCACTTTGATAACCTTTGATATGAGGATCACGATAAACAGATAACTTACGTCCGTTTACATCTAAAACCCAATAATCAATAATACCAGACTTAGCATAAACTAAACTTTTAACTTCTCGATCATATTTCAAACTAGAATCAGCAACTTCAATCACCAAAAACACTTCCGATGGTTGAGGATGATGATCTTCATAATCTAAAATATTCGTTTTCACAACCGCAACATCTGGTTCAGGTTCAGAAAAATCATCAAGAGTAATAGGTGATTGAGTCCTAATTAAAACCTGATCACCCAAACGTTGATTTAAAATTCTTTGAATACGAGTAATAGCTGCTTCGTGTGCAGTTCCTTTAGCCGCCATCTTGATAATTTGTCCTGATAATAATTCTAGACGTTCTTCCGGGTGAAAAATCCCCATTTCCACCATTTTATGATATTCTGTAACACTAATTTGACGAATATTAGTTAACATAAAAACCTCATTTTCTCTGCGTTCTCTGCGTCTCTGCGGTTCGTTTTCAAAAATCCCATAATCATCTACCCAACATTTTATCCCTTAAATGCTTAATGCGATCGCGCAACTTTGCAGCTTCCTCAAACTCCATCTTTTTCGCTGCATCCTTCATCTGTTTTTCCAACACAGTAATTAACTCAGGAATATCTTCCAAAGCAAATTCATCAATATGTTCATCTACCACCTTTAAATCACTCGCATTCAATCGGCGGGAAGCATCCAAAAATGATAAAATTGCATTACTTGATTTTTTAACAATGGGTTGCGGTGTAATCCCGTGCATTTTATTATAAGCCATTTGAATACCCCGTCTTCTATCAGTTTCCTCAATGGCTTTAATCATACTATCTGTTAACTTATCAGCATACATAATTGCCTTTCCATTGATATGACGCGCTGCACGGCCAATAGTTTGAATTAACGAACGTTCCGCACGCAAGAAACCCTCTTTATCTGCATCCATAATAGCAACTAAAGAAACTTCCGGTAAATCCAAACCTTCTCTTAATAAATTCACCCCTACCAAAACATCAAACTTCCCATTTCTTAAATCTTGTAAAATTTCAATTCTTTGAATAGAATTAATCTCAGAATGTAAATATCTAACTTTTATTCCTCTCTCTTCCAAATATTCTGTTAAATCTTCCGCCATTCTTTTAGTTAACGTGGTAATTAAAACCCGTTCTTTCTTATCAACTCTATCCTTAATTTCTCCTAATAAATCATCAACTTGACCTTCGGTGGGACGGACAAATATTTCTGGATCAACTACTCCCGTCGGTCTAATAATTTGTTCTACTATATTATCTTCAGAAACTTCAATTTCCCAAGTTCCCGGAGTTGCAGAAACGAAAATACATTGATTGACTTTTTGCCAAAATTCCTCTGCTTTTAAAGGACGATTATCAGCAGCACTAGGAAGACGAAAACCATGATCAATTAAAACTTTTTTCCGTGCTTGATCACCGTTGTACATTCCGCGAATTTGTGGTACTGTAACGTGAGATTCATCAATTACTAATAACCAATCTTGGGGAAAATAATCAATTAAACATTCTGGTGGTTCTCCCGCTTGTCTCCCTGCTAAATGACGAGAATAATTTTCTACCCCGTTACAGTATCCTACTTCTCTTAACATTTCAATGTCATAACGAGTGCGTTGATCTATTCTTTGTGCTTCTACTAATTTTCCTAATTCTTCTAATTTTAATTTCTGTGATTTTAATTCCGCAGCGATATCTGCACAAGCAATTTCTAAACGTTCTTCTGGGGTGACAAAGTGACGCGCAGGATAGATATTCACTTTTTCTAAACTGCTGAGAATTTCTCCTGTTACCGGATCAATATAACGTATTGCGTCAATTTCATCGCCGAAAAATTCAATTCTAATTATTCTATCTTCGTAAGCTGGTCCAATTTCTAAAACATCACCACGAACGCGAAATTTACCTCTTCCCATTTCTACATCATTGCGGCTATATTGCACAGATGTTAAATCTCTTAAAACTTGCCGTTGGTCAACTTCCATACCTATTTCTAGTTTAATTGCGGCTTTGAGGTATTCTGCGGGCATCCCTAAACCGTAAATACAACTAATGGAAGCAACAACTATAACATCACGCCTTTCAAACAGAGAACGGGTTGCAGAATGTCGCAGCATATCTATTTCATCATTAATTGCTGCGGTTTTTTCTATATATGTATCAGTAACGGGAATGTATGCTTCTGGTTGGTAATAGTCGTAATAACTGACGAAATACTCAACAGCGTTATGGGGGAAAAATTCCCGTAACTCGTTACATAACTGCGCTGCTAGGGTTTTATTATGTGCCAGAACTAGGGTAGGTTTACCAACTTTTTCAATAACTGCGGCGATAGAAAACGTCTTACCCGTTCCCGTCGCACCGAGTAAAGTTTGATAACGATTACTCGCTTGGATGGTTTTCAAAAGTTGAGCGATCGCCTGTGGTTGATCACCTGTGGGAGTAAAAGGCGCTTTGAGACTAAATTCCATAATCACCGTTTTGTTAAATATACCTTTCTTATAGTAGCGACATCCTCTAAGGTCGAGATCCCCGACTTCTTCAAGAAGTCGGGGATCTGAAGAAAACATTTAGCAATACTTGTTTACATAAATTAATAGTTTAAGTTTACTTATGTATCACTTTTGCAGAAACTTATATATAAGGGTCGTTTTTTAGAGTTAAACTCTACATATATTAGGAAAAAATACCTTTCCTTAATTATTGTAAAATTCACGTAACCAGCTAGATGCGTTAGTTAACAAAGCATCTTAGCAGCAAAGGAGATAAAAAAGTGGAAGAAAATAACCAAGGTAATACAGAACAAGCTTCTCAAGGAACAATTGTAGTCGCTGGAGAGCGTCCTATTGGTAGCAGTGGGTTACAAGTCGCAGGGACAGTATCCATTGCTGGGTTACGTCCTATCAGTACAAGTAGCTTACAAGTAGTTGAAACATACAATGCAATGGGTATTCGTCCCATTGGTGCTAATACTTTCAGCGTTGTCAGCAGTATCAACTTATCTGGAAATCGTCCCATCGGTTCTAGTGCGTTGGTAGTTTCTGAAAACTATTCAATTTTTGGTAGTCGTCCAGTAGCATCAAATACCATTGATGATTCTGATATTTTGATGGGTTTTCTAGACTAATTTACCAAAATTATCCTCATACTTTTATCAATTGATAATTGACAATTGACAATTGATAATTGTTTCATTCAAGGCTTCCGCCGTGAGCGTCAGCCGAACGGTTTAAAAGCTCCCCTTTCCAGGGGAAAAAACCAAAAAAAATTTTTCATTGTTAATTGTCCATTATTGAACAACCCAGTTTTATTCATAAACTGGGATTTTTTATGGGAAAAATGCCAAAATCAAGAATCAGAATATTTGCTTAAATATTCCTTTTTATATAGATATTTTATATCAACTGTCTACCTGATGATGGAAGTAATCAGCCTATATTTCCGTTAATTTAGGATAGTAATTGCAAAAAGGAAAACAAATGAGTTTAGAAGAAAGAGCAAAAGCTACAGCGAAAAATATTGAAGGTAAAGCACAAGAAGCATTAGGAAACGTTACTGGAGATCCAGAAGATAAAACAGAAGGAAAAGCTAAACAAGCAGAAAGTGAAGTGCGTCACGCTGTGGAAGATGTCAAAGATAATGTGAAGAAAAAGCTTGATTAAAGGAACGCAGATGATTTATTTGGTAAAAAGTTTGTTATCTGAGGAGGTTGAATTATGAATCTAATTCAGCAAAGTCGCAAAATATTGATGGCTTTTGTGTTGATTTTAATATTAACTTTAACTACTGCTTGTGGTGGAGGAAGAGTTGCAGAAGTTGATCGGACAACGACAACTCCAGCAGTGGGTAGAGATGTGACTTATGCTGAATTAGAACGTGGTAATACTCCCGCAGGGCAAAATTTTGGTAATTGGGTTGTACAAACTTCTAAGGGGTTAATTACTGACGCTTATGTGCGAGATAATAATAAGCTAGGTGTGGTTATTTCTCCTCAAGTTAGTCCTAATGAAGTGCGTCCTTTAGCGAGTTCTTTGGTACAAGGTTTTAGAAAGAATTTTCCTAATCAGGATGTGAAGGTTTTGGTATATAGTCCTGATAAAAAACTAATTTTGACTGCTGATTATGTTGCTCAGACTAATCAAATTAGGTATAGCTAGGAGAATTGTTTTTCAAATATTAGGAAATTAAAAACCCTAAAATATAGGAGATAATTAAAGTGAGAAGTAGTGAAGAATATAGACGTAATATTTTACAAGATTTGGCGCAGGGAAATGTAGAATCTTTGGATAATACTAACGCCATGACAACGGATGAGTACGAAACTTTTGATGATTTTGCTCAACGCACAACCAAGGATCAAAGAAGACATTTATTTAATCAATCTTTGCAACCAGAACGTATTCCTCCAAGTCAAATGGAGCCAGAATTACAAAAGGCCATTTCTCAAATTAAACCGAATGAAAGAGATGATGTAGCAAGGGCTTTTTTCAAACAATTAAAGGAACGAGGACTGGATGAGAAAAGGTTAGAACAGCAGTTAAATCTTTCTACCCATCACCCTAACCGCATGACTGCTGATGATGTGAGTAGACTTGCATCTTTTACTTATCATAATCATCCTGATGTTTTCCGTGATGTGTTAGCAGAACAACCAGGAATTATTAAGTTTTTGAGTAATCCTATTGTGGCAGGAATTATCGGTATTGCGGCGGCTAAATGGTTGGGTGGTCGGAAGTAAGGTTTATTTATGGGTAAATATTTGAATCCTTACATCTTACAATATACTCGATTAGCTTCCTGAACTGCCTGGGAATTAATTCCCAGTCTAATAGTTCAAGTCCACTAAAGTGGACTAAAAAATTTTTCCAGTCGTCTTTAGACGAATTTTGCTATTAGACCTGTCCGAAAATGGCTAGTCTCTATTTCTAGATATGTCGCTAGTCTTGATGATGTCCATCTGCCAAATTCATATCCACATTCATCAGGGTTCTTCTCAATTACTTCCAACAACAAATTCTCATATTCTTTTGTTACTTTACGGAAGTTACCTTCTCTTCTTCCATCTAAAAAACTGTCTATGTTATCCTGATCTCTATGCACTGCCCAATATGCTATTGTTGTATATGCTATGATTAAAAAATCACTTATTTCCTAGTAAGTTTTTCCATCATTCATCAACAGTAATATTAGTATTTTCTCTCTGTTTTTGAGATAGATGGTTTTTTGCTGGCATAATTCAGAAGCGATAGCTTAGTTACCTAATTCCCTATTATACAATCTAGCTGCACAACAGCTTATAAAGCTTAATGAAACAAATCATATATAATAAAAAAAGAATTGGTAAAATCAATCATGCTCAATTACAACCCATTGCATTGTTTACCATCTTCAGAAGAATTACCCGACTCTGACGACACACCAGTGGATAATCAATTACAGCATCTCATTCCCGGTTTGCTAGAAAGCATTCTTGCTTTATTGTGGTCTCAAAGATGGGATTGGTTTTTTGGTGTAGATATGGGAATATATCATGACCCTTATCAACCTGCAATCGTCCCAGATGGGTTTTTAAGTATTGGGGTACATAGATTTATTGATGAAGGTTTACGTCCTAGTTATGTATTGTGGGAAGAAAATAAATTACCGATTTTGGTATTAGAAGTTGTTTCCCAAACTTATCGGGGAGAATATAGCACTAAAAAGGATTTTTATGCCCATGAATTTGGGATTTTGTATTATGTGGTTTATAATCCCCTCCGCAAGAGAAAAGAACCTTTAGAAGTTTATAAATTAGTTGATAGGGAATACATACTACTGTCAGGAAATCCCGTTTGGTTGCCAGAAATAGGTTTAGGAATTGGTAGAGAAAGGGGAACTTATCAAGGTATAACTAGAGAATGGTTATATTGGTTTGATGAGCAGGGAAAAAGATTTTTCACCCCAGAAGAACGGATTCAGGAATCAGAAGAAAGACGTTTACAGGCTGAAAGACAACTTTTAGAATCTGAAGAAAAATCCCGGAAATTAGCAGAAATGCTCAAGAATTTGGGTGTTGATCCGGAAAGTTTGAATTAATTAGGTAATTGGTAATTCAATTTTGGATTTTAGATTTTAGATTTTAGATTGGAGTAATTAAATACAATCCAAAATCCAAAATCCAAAATCTAAAATTTTTGTCCCCATTCACCTACTCATTTGGTGGTAAACCATACATAGAACGATATAGACTATCGTACTGTTTAGCAGATTCATACCAACTAAAGTTTTGATTCATACCCCGTTGTTGTAATTCTTGCCATTGGGGTTTGTAACGGAAACCTTCCCAAGCCCGAATCATACAGGTAAATAGATCCAAAGGTTCATAGCGGTCAAAGCAATAACCTGTACCTGCGGCATTTACGGGGTCGTGGTGGGTGACGGTATCAACTAAACCCCCTGTACGACGGACGATAGGAACTGAACCGTAACGCAACGCCATCATTTGACTGATACCGCAAGGTTCAAAACGACTTGGCATTAAGAAAGCATCAGTACCAGCATAGATGCGACGGGAAAGGGCATCATTATATAAAAGGTAGGTGGCCATTCTGCCAGGGTAACGGGATGCTAACTGCCACATTTGGGTTTCATAATAGCGATCGCCTGTTCCCAACAACACAAATTGAGCATCTGTATAAGCCATAAAGCGGTCAAGAATTTGGATCACCAAATCTAAACCCTTTTGTTCTACCAACCGGCTCACCATACCCATTAAAAAGGCACTAGAATTAACTTCTAATCCCATTTCTTCTTGCAAGGCAATTTTGTTAGCTTTGCGTTTATCTAAGGTATCAGCAGTAAAAGTTTGGTTAATGTATTTATCAGTTGCCGGATCATAAACATCTGTATCTATACCGTTAATAATCCCTGATAACTTGCCGCTAATAAAAGATAGCAACCCTTCAATTTCTTCACCGTAAGCAGGAGTTTTGATTTGTTCTGCATAGGTGGGAGAAACTGTATTTACCCTGTCAGCAAACTGCACGGCGGCGGCCATTGTATTATGTCCTTGCATATACCAAGGACACCAGGTAATTTTCCGTAAATACCATTCCCAAGGTCCTTGATAAGCGAGGTTATGAATAGTAAACACAGTGGTAATATCTGGATCTTGGTGCATCCAAACAGGAATCATGCCTGTATGCCAGTCGTGACAGTGAATAATTTCCGGTTTCCAGTAATTCCAGGCAAATTCCGCCGCACCGTTAGCAAATAAGGTAAACCGCCAATCTTCATCTTCTCCGGCATAAATACGGCGGGGTGTAAAAGCCGGATGTCCAAATAAATACAAAGGAACATCAGTTCCCGGCAGGACACTTTCATAAACCGAAAAGTCCTGGAACATGGCAAAGCCTTTCCAAATCGGATCTTTGGGAATTTCCATCTTATCTGGCAAAAAGCCGTAATAGGGCAGGAATATCCGTACATCATGCCCCATTTGTCTGAGAACTTTAGGTAATGCACCGACAACATCACCCATTCCACCTACTTTGGCAATAGGAGCAGCTTCCGCTGCAACAAAGAGAATTCGCATAATTTGGTAATTGGTAATTGGTGATTGGTAATTGGTAATTGGTGATTGGTAATTGGTGATTCAATTTTGGATTTTGGATTTTGGATTGTTTTTGTCAATTCCAATCTAAAATCTAAAATCTAAAATCTAAAATTTCTCTTCCCAGTCACCTGTCACCTGTCACCTCAAGATCCGCGTTTAATCTCGGTGAAGATTTCTTCTAAAATTTCAGTCGCACCTTGTTGACGTAAGGTGTTGGCTAGTTGTGTACCCAACGCCTCGGCATCTTTGGCTAAACCAGTAACGGTATCTTTTACAAGTTTTTTACCATCTACACTAGCTACAATACCAGTTAGTGTTAAATTATCACCATTAACTTCTGTGTTGACACCAATGGGAACTTGACAACCGCCTTCTAAAGAGCGGAGAAAAGAGCGTTCTGCTAAACAGCGATCGCGTGTTTGCGGATGTTCAATGGCTTTGAGAATGGTGATCAGTTCCGCATCATCAGCACGGCATTCTATACCTAAAGCACCCTGGCCAACTGCGTGCAGGGAAATATCAGGGGGTAAAATTTGGTGAATGCGATCGCTCATTTCCAATCTTTCTAAACCAGCTACCGCTAAAATCAAAGCGTCATATTCACCCGCATCCAACTTAGCCATGCGTGTGTTGAGATTTCCCCGCACATCTTTAAAGGTAAAATGGGGGAATTTATGGCGTAGTTGTGCCAATCTTCTTAAAGAAGATGTACCAATCACCGCACCTGCTGGTAAAGTTTCCAGAGTTTGTCCTTTGTATTTCTCATGGAATACTACCGCATCGGCTGGATTTTCCCGTTCTGTAATTGCTGCTAGTGCTAAACCTTCTGGTAAGTTAGTAGGCAAGTCTTTGAGGGAATGAACGGCAAAATCAATACTTTTCTCGATCATTCCCAGTTCGAGTTCTTTGGTAAATAATCCTTTATCACCAATTTTAGCTAATGCTACATCCAGGATTTTGTCGCCTTGGGTAGACATGGTATGGACTTCAAAATTGATATCAGGATAACTTTTCTGAAGTTGCTCTCTTACCCAGTATGTTTGAACTAGAGCTAGTTGGCTTTTACGTGAACCAATACGAATAGTGCGTGGAGGGCTAGAAACTGAAGTCATAAAACAATTTGTCAAACCAGGCGATAAATTCACATTGATCTAGACTACCGCAGCAAGTGACTTACCGGATGGAATCACTCTCTTTACATTCAGTTACATTTTTCTTATATCAACAGCAGCTACCAGTTTAATAAAACGTTATGTATATTTTTACATATTTGATTTTTCCGCATCTACCTATATGCAGATTTTTTTAGATACTACAACAAAGATTGATGGGGACTATCTCAATGAAAGAAAAAACAACCGCAGCAACACTAAAAAATCTCTGAAAATTTCTTCCCTTTGTGTCCTTTGCGCCCTTTGCGGTTCAATCATATCAAGTCTCAGATCATTTTATTTATTTCGTTAGATAAAAATCAATTTACACATTGAGAAATTATATTTTAGGTAAAGGAATAGGAAACAGCAAAATAAATAAATAAATTTTAGTAAATTATCAGCCAAAGTAGTCTTGAGAGAGAAGTTTAAATTTGAAAGATATGCTAATATTCAATAATAAACAATGAATAATGAACAATTGACCATTACTGAAACAACTATCAATTGTCAATTATCAATTATCAATTATCTCTATGATTAGTTCTGCTTGTTTAATTTTTAACCCAGTTGCCGGTCAAGGTGATCCAGACTTTGAATTAGATCAAATTAGGTCAATATTAGAACCAGAAATTGATTTAGATATTTATCTCACCACTGAAGAAGTTGATGCTGATGAACTCGCACGTGCAGCAGTAGAAAGGGGAGTAGAAGCGATCATTGTTTCTGGGGGAGATGGGACCTTATCAGCAGCAGCAGAAGCTGTAGTTAATACTAATATTCCCTTGGGGATTATTTCACGAGGAACAGCAAACGCTTTTGCCGCTGCTTTAAATATTCCTAATACAATTGCTGCCGCTTGTCAAACTATTTTACAAGGTAAAACTCGGACAGTAGATGTTGCTTATTGTCATGATCATCCGATGGTATTATTAGCAGGTATTGGCTTTGAAGCAGAAACTGTAGAAAAAGCAGATCGAGAAACTAAAAATCGTTTTGGGATGATAGCTTATATCTTAGCTGGTATTCAAGAACTGGGAAATTTACAAAGATTTGCTGTGGAAATTGAAACAGAAGATAAGATAATTCAAACTCTTGCATCAGCAGTCACAGTGGCAAACGCAGCACCTCCGACTTCAGTTTTAGCTCAAGGACCTTCCGGGATTATTTATGATGATGGATTATTAGATTTAACAATAGTATCTCCGGAAAATAAAACAGGTGCGATCGCTGCCACATTTCATTTATTCCAAACTGCTGCTACAGGTACACCAGTGGAAAGAGATGATATTGGTTATTTGCGAGCTAAACAATTTAAAATCACCACAGAACCACCGCAAAAAGTAGTTATAGATGGGGAAATAGTGGGTAAAACTCCTGTAGAAATTAAATGTATCCCAGCAGGGTTAACGGTTTTTGTTCCTTATGTAAAAGAAGAAATTCCCACAGAAAAATTAGATGGTTTACCTAACCTAACTGTAGAAATAAAAGAGGAATCTACATAAGAAGTCAGGAGTCAGAATATTTGAAAAATCATTAATTAACTAAATATCCTTCTCTATCCTCTGTGGGAACTTGTTGATAATGTTCTCCTTCCCTAGCTTGACGCGCTGCTGTTTCCGCTGGAATAATTTCCCGATCATATTTATCTGCATCTTGAGATAGTTTGTATGGTATAGGGCAAAAAAATAAAAAATTTTAGATTTTAGATTTTAGATTGTGCTAAGTGAAAACAATCCAAAATCCAAAATCTAAAAACCAAAATTCAGAACTGTTGACTTCTGAATTATTAACCTATGATTAACCTAAAAGTTGTTGTTTGAATGCACTAACTTTGTGGGATAATTCTTGGCGATTTTCCGCTTTCAGGAGATAACGGAAGACAAACCACATAGCATAGAATATGCCAATTAGCTCAAAAATGGGAGCTAGTAAAGGCACACCATTAACAGCATCTAAAACGGCGATCGCTACCTTAACCGTAACAAAGGCAGACAAAATTAACACAATTGTTAAGATAGCTTGCTGATTTTTAGCAAAAAAACTACCCACATAATTTGGTAGTTGATCTAATAAGTCAACTATTTGTGAGCTAATTCGTTGCCATTGGCTGTTAGGCGCTTTAGCTGGTTGCAGTTTGGGCAAATTTCCAGTTTCTGCACCTTCAAGAGATAATACCCCTGGTGGTGAGATGGAAGTAGCAGAGTCTTGCTGTTGTTGAGTTTCCATAATGTTTGCCATCTGGCACAACAGTGTTGATAAGTGACTGGACGTAAATCAATATAACAGTCTTGACTCAGAATACCAAGTCAAAAATATTTCAGTTTGTATCTTGATTACTGAGAATTGACCAGAAAAACTTATTTAAGTCCATCAACTTAGAGATATTAACAGATATTAATTGTGAGCAGTTTTACCTTCCTGGTTGTGCGACTGTTGCATTAACAATTACATTTTTCACTCCATTAATTTCTTTGGCCAAAGGTTCAATTTTAGCTAACTGATCCTGATTATTTACAGTTCCTGATACAGTAACAGTACCATCATCGGTAGCTTTAACTGTTAATGCACCACCAGGAATATTAGCTTCTAACTTAGAACGGACTTCACTAGCTAAATCTGCTGCTGTTCTTTCTGTACGATCAGTAGTTAGCAGATTTCGTTCTTCACGAGCGCGAATATCAGCGTTGAGTTGTCTTCTGCGAAGTTCACTTTGAGCGTCTTCTTGAGTTTCTTGTCTGGTTTCTGCTGCTGGACTGACTGGAACTTCTCCTGGTTCAGGTGCAGTCACAGTTGTTTTAGCAGTATTATCACAAGCAGCACTAAAAAGTAAAAGTGAACCTATTAAGAATGAAGTTAATTTTTTCATTGGTGTATTGTTTGATTTTGATATAGCAGAGTTCAGGAGTCAGGAGCAAAATTTGAATTTTCTTGCTCCTCAAATTTGGTAAAATTAATGGGAATTAAACTGTTTTTTGGCGGTGGTCAATAATAATTACTGGTGCTTCTCCTGTAAAATCACCATGAACGGTTTCTGTAGGTTTGACAGTTTCAAAACTGCGTTGATGTTCACTTGGTTGATATTCGCTGACATCACGGGCATCATAAATATCAAATTCTTCAATTCCCAAACCTTTGAGGATAGTTTCAGCTTGGTGAATTTGTGTTTCTGTGCCATCAACAATGATTAAATAATGACCTCTTTGGAAGCGATCGCTATAAACTCGCGCTCTTTCTTCAGGAATACCTAAACCAATTAACCCCCCTGCAATACCTCCCACTGCTGCACCGACAACACCACCGGTTAAGGTTGTGGCTAAAGCAGTTGCTACCGCACCACCAGCCATTACAGGTCCAACTCCAGGAATTGCTAAAGTTCCCAAACCAACTAATAAACCACCTAAACCACCAATAGCGCCACCAGTAGCAGCACCGGCTTTGAGTCCTTCATCTGCTTTATTACCCTCTAAATTCCTTTTTTCACCGCTGTCTGTGTCTTTAGCGATGAGAGAAACTTGGTTCATGGGAAAACCAGCATTTCTCAAGTCTCTGAGTGCTGTTTCTGCATCACGGCGATGGGAAAATACACCAACTGCTCTTTTAGTGGTTTGTACATTAGTGGGTTGTAAAGGTGCTGGCGAAGTTGCTTTTACATGACCATTTGCTTCGTAAACTTGCCATTGTTTAATTCCATGTCGGTTGAGAATAGTTGCAGCCCGGTGAATATCGGTATCTGTACCACTGACGATAATGATATAGTCTCCTTGATGGATGCGTTCGTTGTAAAACTGAGTTTGATGATCGGGAATATTAAAGCGAGTAGACTCAAAGCGATCGCTCCAATGAACACCCCCAAAAGCATCTCTGTGTTGACATTCTCTATGAATTAAAGCAATTTGGTTCAAAGGAAAACCTGCATTTCTTAAATCATTAATAGCAGTTTCCGCATCTTGCAGCAGTGAAAAATAGCCAATTGCATATTTACGAACAGTCGTTTCTCTATGAACAGTCGTCTCTCTAGGAACAGTTGTTTCTCTAGGAACGGTAACATCTTTATGAACCGTGACATCTTGAGAAATAACATCCCTGGCTGGCTGTTTCCCATCTGGTTGATCATAAACTTCAAATTCTTCTATTCGCCAACGATGGAGAATTTCTTTAGCTCTCGCAATTTCCGCATCTGTGCCATCAATAATGATTAAATATTCTCCTCTCTGTACTCTATCATGATAAATTTTGGCTTTTTCTTCGGGAATTCCTAAACCAATTAACGCACCAATTAAACCTCCCGCCGCAGCACCAATACCAGCACCAGCAAGGGTTGTCACTAAAGCTGTAGCTGTAGCACCAGCCAACATAATTGGACCAACTCCGGGAATAGCTAACGTTCCTAGTCCTACTAATAAACCGGTTATACCACCTAAAACACCACCAGAAATTGCGCCAATTGTTGCACCTTCTTCCGCCTGATCACCAACTTTTTCACGGACTTGATGACCAGCAATTTCTTCATTTTCGTGATGTCTAGCGATAACAGAAACTCTTTCCATTGGAAACCCTGAATCTCTCAATTCATGTAACGCCTGTTCAGCATCACGTCGATCTGGAAATACGCCTACAGCACGCCTATGTATACCCATAACCATACTTTATATTCCTCCAACAGCAAAACAGAAATCTTGTGATATTCCTGTTATTTCTGAATGACTTTAAGGCCATAACTCTATTACTACGTTTTTGAATGCAAGTATCATCAATCCCTTGGAGGAAGTTATATTTATGCCATTGGTTATAGATAGATACAGCAGCTTTCAGCTATCAGCGGTCAGCTATCAGCTTGAAAATCCTTTTGGTGTAAGGTTTTGTGATCTAAATTTGTACCTCATTCACGTCTAAACTGCTGTATATAGTACCTTAAACAATAGAACTCTCCGAAAAAGATGTAGGAACAATTCATGAATTTTCCCTACCAAGGGTTTCAGGTTATTTATATTAGACATCTCCAGAAATTAAATATGCGGTTTCCAGAACCCTTGTAGAGACGTTGCATGCAACGTCTCTACATTCTTTTTCGGAGATGTCTATTTAATTTTCGGAGATATCCCATAAATCAAAAAGGATGAACAGATAAGTGGTGCAAAACTGAAAATACAGTAAAAATACCGTTGTGATAGTAATGACTGAAATTATAACATTGAAATCATTGGTACTTGATTAAATAGTTAGTTATTTTCTAATCAGGTAAATCATTTGTAAATATAGTGATTCGATTTGATTCATGAATTTTTCGTGGAGGCAGGGAACAGGGAACTCTTAACAGAGAACAGGAAAGGAGGCTTTAAGTATGTACGGAGTTCTGTTCAAAAATCAAATAGGAGTCCTATATATAAATTATTAAGTTATTGAGTGATGATTATGAGGAGTTACGCTTATGCTAGAAAAACTATTATTAGCATCCATCCTAACATTTAGCGTCAGCCTATTTGCAGATATCGGTTGGTCTAATGCTAAAAAAGAAGTGGCGCAAACTCCCTCACATAACCATGCAGTTTTTCTGTTAACTCAACGTTACAAAAATAAAGAATTGGATGCAAAAGAAAGAAATTCAAATCAGTAATCAGGAGTCAGTAGAGGTGGGGTTGCTTTTCCCGTATCAGAGTAGGTAGAGCAAAATTTTAACTTGCTTTCTTCCCTACTCTCTATTCCCAGTATGTTAAATTGGGTTCAATATTTTATCAGTATTCTGACTACTGACTTTTGAATTTTTACTCTTGTAACACTGATTATGAAAAACCAAATTATTGCCACAGCAGCATTTTTACTTACCATCAGCTTACCAGTAACTGCCCAAGCTTTCAACAATGAAGAGATCAGACAGTTATTAGCAACCAATAAATGCTCTAACTGCAACCTCCGCAATGCTGGGTTAGTGATGGCTGACTTATCAGGAGCGAATTTAAGCGGTGCGAATCTTGCAGGTGCTAACTTGAGTCGTGCTAATTTGAGTGGTGCAGACTTGCGGGGCGCAAACTTAACTGGTGCGAGTTTATTTGGCGCAAACTTGGCTGATGCTAAACTCAATGGCGCAAATTTAACTGGTACAGATTTGAGAAATAGCTACTTAATGAATGTAGAATTGACAAATGCAAACCTTAGCGGTACTAACTTTCAAGGTGCTGTAGGCATACCTGCACAAATAGCTAAACCAGAAGACTTTTATGCTTGGGGTGTAGCAGCAGCAGAAAAAGGTAATCTCAAACCAGCTATTGATTATTTTAGTCAAGCGATCGCTCTCAAACCAGACTACGCAGGTGCTTATTTATCCCGTGGTGTAGCCAGTTACCAAAACTTAGACAGAAAAAGCGCCTTAGAAGATGCCCAAATCGCCGCAAAACTGTTTGAAGAGCAGAAAAATACCGAAGGTTTACAAACAGCACAAGCTTTTATTCTGGAACTGAAAACACCCTATACAGAAAATATCAGCAAGGGTAAACCCAGTTTTATGGACTTTGTTGGTAGTCTGGGATCTGTATTATTGCAATTTTTACCTTTTTAGGAGTAATGATCTGGAAATGTGCATAACTTAAAATCCTTGT
Organism: Sphaerospermopsis sp. LEGE 08334; assembly: GCF_015207205.1. Taxonomy (NCBI): domain Bacteria; kingdom Bacillati; phylum Cyanobacteriota; class Cyanophyceae; order Nostocales; family Aphanizomenonaceae; genus Sphaerospermopsis; species Sphaerospermopsis sp. LEGE 08334. The sequence continues at coordinate 137,474 of NZ_JADEXH010000005.1, forward strand.
AGGGACAATTCATGAATTGTCCCTAGCCTAATATTTATTAATTAAACCCTAACTATTCACACCTAAATATTAACACCTATATTCACACCTATTAATTGAAATGCCTGTTTAATATTTGCGGATAGTTGCAATCTTGCAGATGTGGCAGATAAGGCATATAATTTGATAGATTGACTATAAGCAGATAACATTTCTCGGCTATTTTCTATTTGTCCATCTGGATTTTTAATATTTAGTAAGACCCAACCTAAATTATGATATGCTTCTGCATAATTATTGTTATATTTAATAGCTTTTTCCAGATATAATTTAGCCTGATCCCATACTCCTATTTGGGCATATAAAGTACCAAGACGAAAACAAGGAAAGGCTATAATGGGAAATGTTTGTAAATACTTTTCATATATTTGAATAGCATCTTGATAATTCTTTAAATTCTCTTGAGTAATGGCATAATTAAGTAATACCCAACCAGGAATAGATGTTTGATGAGTAGCTTTTTCAAAACTGATAAGTGCATCTTGCCATAAATATTGATTTGCTTGTTTCCAACCTTTGAAACCCCAAGCTATGCTACTATTAGGAGATTGCTGAATAAATTCGGCAATTCTTCTCTCTACGTCATTAGCTTGTTTAGTAACAACGGCTTTTTCTAAAGCAAGAATTAGATAAGTATATAAACTATTTTGTAAGTTAGTTTGTAATTGCTTTTCATGATGATTTAGCTGATTTTGTAATTGATTATTTATTTTAAATATTGCTTGAGTAGCGGTACGAATAGCTAATTTCCATTGTTGTTGCTGTATATATATCCATGATTGCAAACTCAACGCAAAAGTACAATTTGGTTGGATTTTTAATACTGTATCTATGGTTTTTTCGGCTGCTGTTAAATTACCAGACTTAGCTAATGCCCAAGCATAATTAGCTTGTATCCAAGTTTCATTAGGAGATAAATTAACAGCTATTTGTAAATTTTTAACTGCTTCTTGCCAATTATTTTGACGGCAATTAATCAATCCTAAAACTCCATATCCTCTGCCATCATTTGCTTGTAATTTAATAGCATTTTGGGCGGCTATTTCTGCTTGTTTTTCATCAATATGTATTTGTAATAATGCTATTTCTACTGCTGCTTCTCCGTTTTCTGGTTCAACTGACAAATATTTTTGATATGCTTGGGCTGCATCATTTAATTTACCTTGTTTCACTAATTCTTTAGCCCTTTGATGCTGGGGAGAAATAAATTTACCTTTGAGTGCCGCTATTAATTCATCAGCCGTTTGAAATCTATCTTCTATTCTAAATTGCATTCCTGTTAATATGACTTTTTCTATTAAAGGACTTAAATTAGGGCGAAGTTGTCGCGGTGGAATTAATGGATCTACTAATGTATTTAATGTATTTAACGCACTGTTTTGTAAAAATGCACTAGCTCTTTCTGTGGCTTCGGTTGGTAATTTTCCTGTTAGTAATTCATACATTGATGCACATAAAGCATAAAAATCAGTACCAGGGAAACGTTTACTTTTTTGAATATATTGTTCATAGGGTGCATATCCCGGTGTTAAGATTCTAGTCATATCTCCAGTTTGATTGGCAATAAATTCTCTAGCTGCACCAAAGTCAATTAATACGGCTTGATCTGGATCTACAATGATAATATTTTCCGGTTTGATATCTCGATGTAATAAATTATGACTGTGAATTACTTTTAAAGCGTCAGCAATTTGCAGAAAATAATGTTTAACTCGATTTTCTGCTAATATTCCTTCTGTTGCTAATATCTGATCTAAAGATTTACCAACCAGTAATTCCATGATCATGTATGCAGTGTTATTTTCTAGGAAATATTCATAAATTTTAGCGATATTTGGATGTACACATTTTTGTAAATAGTTGGCTTCTATTTGAAATTTTTGCAGTTGTTGTTGACGCTGTACGGGAGTGATTGACATTGGCCACAAAACTGTATTACCTTGTCTGGCGGCATTTTCTGGCCATAGTTCTTTGATGGCAACTTTGGCTGAGTTTTGTAGATATGTTGCCGCATAAGTAATACCAAACCCACCTTGTCCTAAGATGTTTTCTATTCTATATCTGCGATTGCCAATTAATGTTCCTGGGGTTAAATGCAGATTTGATGTAGGGGAATGAGAAGTTAAAGGTGTACCGCAAGCAATACAACTCATGGCATGATCTAAGTTATCGGTGAGACAGGTGGGACATTGCATAGATGGTAATGGGTGATGGGTAATGGGTGATAGGTAATGGATAATAGGTGATTAAAAAATAACTAAAAATAACTAAAAATAACTAAAAATAACTAACTAAACATCGTAATGCTAACAGGGTGGCATTATCAAATGCACCTCGTTCTAAGACTTGGTTAATAGTAACATTGACGGCTGTTTGTAGGTTTGATTGATTGGTGAAATTTTCCGCTAGTTCAGTTTGAGAAACTAAGTCCCAAACACCATCAGAACATAGTAAAATGATATCTTGATTTATTAATTTCATCGTTAATTCTGAGGTTGTTTGTCTTAAATCTTGAACGTAATCATCGCTTAATCTGCGTTTTCCGCCGATGGATTTTGTGAGGACGTTTCTATCTGGATGTGTGGAAATTTCGTCTGCTGTAATTTGTCCACTAGCTAATAATATGGCAACGAGAGAATGATCTTGACTGAGTTGTTTTATTTCTCCTTGACGTAGTAAATAAATACGACTATCACCCACATGACTGATGATCAATTGTTGGGATATGGCAAAAATTACGCTGAGGGTTGTTCCTCCTTCTTTAACTTGGTTAGATACTGTTTCATTAGCTTGGATAAATAAGGATGTTAACCATTCTTGATATTGTTCTTTAGTTTGATTTGTTGGAGGTATGGGTGTTTCTAATATAGTTTTAATTGCTAATTTACTGGCTAATTCTCCTTGGGACATTCCCCCCATACCATCGGCGATCGCACCTAAAATCATAGTTTCTTGATTACTGTTTTTCTGTTGTTTAATCCCATAGTTATCTTCATTTTTTAGCCGATTTATTGATAATCCTACAGTAGACAAACTGGCTATTTCCCAATTAATATCCGGGGTGCTAATTTCTTGACGGGTGCTAACTAATATTTTTAATAGTTGTTCTAATGTAAATCTTTCTTCGGGGATGGGAGATAGGCAAATTTTTAGGATTTGATAAAGGTGAGGAATGGGATTAATTTGTATTTCTATAGTTGGATCGTTAGGTAGGTTTTGGTGGTGAATTATATGATATAATAATGCTGCTACTGTATAACTACTCATTGTTTCTTGAATAGGATATTTACAGTATGCTAATTCGGGGGCGCAATAGTTCCCCATTAAGCCACTATTGAGATTTTCACCTACAGGATAGGCGCTAGTTAAATCAAAAAATTCGATAGGTGTTCCTATTTGCATAAATTGGGGCATTATATTAATAATACACCATTGTCTTTGATGTAAATAGCGGAATAATTGACAGATTTGGCTGGTAATTAATAATGATTCTTCTAAGGTATGTTCGGTTTGTAACCAAGTTTCTAAGGTTTGATTTTCGTGGGGAAGGTAGGTTAATAGTAGTAGTTTTTGATTTGATGTGTTGCTGATGATTTCTGCTTCGGGATAATATTCATCTTCTAAATATTTATCTTCTAAATATTCATCTTCTAAAGTTTCTAATTCTAAAGTCTCTGATGGTGTATCTATTTCTGTGTTGGCAGAAATTTGAAGATGATTAATATGAGAAACTTGAATATTTATATTATCTTCTCTGGTTTGCGCGAGGAGTGGAGAAATTAATTTGTAATCTCCTAATTGGTTTCTTAATTCTAGTTCTCGGTTGAGGGCGCTGTCAGTTCCACCTATTCTGAGTAACCCTGGTTTTTCAGAATTTATGATGTTAACTTGGAAGTAGTCAATATCAGGGGTGATTTTTCCTAAATAAGAGATGATTTCTATTTGCAGGTTTTGGATTTGCAAACAGATGTTTTCTTGAATTATTAATGGGGATTGATTTGTAATTTCACTCATTAATTTAAAAAAAAGGAAGTTTGATTTTTTTATATTGCTTGAAATAGAAATCTAACTTTACCAAATGCTATTTCATCACCAGAGTTTAAAGGGGTGGGTATGGTAATTCTGGAACTAAAGCGTGTTTGTCCTGGGGATTTGATAAATATGCCGTTGGTAGAACCTAAATCTTTGACTTTCCATGTTCCTAATTCTTGATAAATTTCGGCATGATTGCGAGATACTGTTTCTCCTCCAAAAAATGTTTCTAAGTCTATATCTACTGGTCCAATGTCGGGATCAAATATGCCTACTATGGCGTTATTCTCGATGAGAAATTCGGGAATAGGGGCGTTAATTTGTTTGCATATTAGTTTAGCATTTGTGGATATATTAGTATTAGTAATTGGTGGATAGTTGGGTTGTGGTAGGGGTGGTTGAATAACTGTAGGTGCTATGCTTGGTTCTATATTTGGTGTGGTGGTGATGGTTTGCAGTTCTGAACCGCAAGCGTTACAAAATTCTGTGTTTTCTGGGTTTTGATCATAGCCACAAGCTGTACAGGTAATCATGGTTTTTTATCCTTATTTTCAATTATTAATGCTATTATGAATCAATTATCAATTATCAATTACTATGTTCCTGTGAGTTTTCGCATTTCTTCTTCTGATGGCATTTCATTAATATCATCACCCATTTTGACGGTTTTACCTTTTGCACCCATTTTGACTGTTTTCCGAGTTCCTGGGGAGATTTTTCGGGTTTTACGCAGTTCTGCTTGGGCGTTATTTAAGGATTCTGTCATGTCTGTATTGCCAATTTTCATGGTCATGCGTCGGGCTGTTTCTAATATTTGTTCGGCTTTTTCTGGGTCTTTTTCTGCTATCCTAATGGCTTGATCAACAAAGTTAGATATATTGCATTGTTGTACATAATCCATGACTTCTTGATTGACTTGGGCTGCATTTTGTTGTCCGGTAATGAATTGAATAATTAGGTTTTGTGGTGGTAGTTCACCGCGTATTTTTTGCCCAGGAATGTCATAAGTTAAGCCTAGTTGGGCAATACGTACACGAGAAGCGGGGCGGTTATTAATGGTAAATTCTAAAATAAATATGGTTTCGTCGTTAGCGATCGCATTTCCTAATGGATAAGGATCTTGATTAATAGGAAATTCTGCTTGGGTAGGATAAGCGCGAACGATGCGAGTTAATTCTACTCCTTTGACTGTTTTTACTGTTAAGGCTAAATTGGTGATAACTTCTTGTTGGGCTTGGCTATATTCGGCGATAATTTTATTAGGTAATTCTAAAATTGATGTTTCTGTACCTTTGGCTATTCCTGGTACTATATATAATAATGTTCCTCCGGTAAAATCGCTGAGATGAGTAAGTAAATCTTCGTTAAATTCTTCCCCTACTCCTAATGCTGTAATGGGTATATTATTGGTGGCGAAATTATTAGCAATTGACCGACATTGATCTTCATCAAATGTTTGTCCATCGGTAAATAATAGAGTACGTTTGACTGTCATTTGTTGTTCACTTAACAAATCAAATGCACGACGTAATCCTAAACCCATGCGTGTACCACCGGAAAAGTTTCTCAGGTTGTTAATGGCGGTTTCTAGTTGTTTAATTTCTGTAGCACTGGTTAACCCAATAATTTGGGAAGCATTATCATCAAATTGGACTATGGAAATGCGATCGCTTGTTGTTAATTTTCCTGAATTTACTAATGCTAATAAGGATTCAATGACTATATCTATTTTTGATTTTCCCCCTGTCACCTGTTCATATTGTTTCCCATCTTGTTGATAGGTAATACCTGTAGGTTTGACATCTCCTGCTACTATTTCATACATTGATCCACTGGTATCAATCACAAAGGTAAATGTAGTAGGTGGGCGACTTGCAGCTATATCTTTGATGGGTCGTAATTTCAACATCACAAATAATTTTTGTGCTGCTGTATCTGCTGGCATAAATTCCCGATGGGGGGTAATATTAATGTTAATAGCGTTCTGCATTTTTATCTCCTAATTGAATAATTAAACAACAATTAAACAAAGTTTAAAGGTGGTAACATCCCAAATTGTGGTTCTATGTTTGATATATCTGGGTTAATAATTTTCGGTGGTTCTTGATTTCCGTTTTCTTGTAATTTATCAATGTTTTCCTCTATCAATAATCTTAAATTAAGAGTTAATGAACTAAATCTATAACCTTCTCTAATATCTTCTATCCAGGTTTGAATAATGTTGTTAAGGTGCTGATCTTTTATTGCTGATAAGCTGAGATTTTGTAATGTTGTACGGATATTTTCCTTGAGGGTAGGAGTAAAAACCTGTTCTGGTGTATCTTCCTGCATGGGGTTTAAATCTAAGGTGTAATTATAATTTTCGGTTGAATTTTGGAGTTTGAGATTAAATGTATATTTAACCATTGTTAGTTAATTATTGATTAGCGGTTTTATCCTTCACTTCTATGGTAATTTGTCCTAGTTTCCGAGTATCTCCAATCTTTAAATCTTGAGTTTTTTTCTTCATTTTTTTCATCATCGCATATTCTTGATTAAATTCCATAATAATATTTTCTCCTTCTTTGAATATTTTAGCAGTAATTGGTGTAAATCCATCAGCAGCATTTACAGGAATTTCCACATTTAAAGATGTACCAATTAAAATTGGTTTTGTCCCTAATAAATATGTTGTTTTTTCGGTGGGTGTCCAATGTACCAATAAATATGGTGCTGATGCTAATTGTTTTTGTTCTATCCAAGCTATCATTAAACCTATGAAAAATCCCAGGATAGATGTACCGACTAACCGCCCCAAAATATCACCGAAAATACTGGCAGCAACTAAAAAACCACTAGCACCAATTCCCCCGCCAATTGTGCCTCCTATTAAAGCATTTTTGAGGTTTAAATTGGGAACGAAAAATTTTGTACCTCCTCCTACTAACGCCCCTAAAATTACCCAGCCAGCAATTCTGCCAACTTCTAATAATGCTATATTAGACAAGGGTGAAAATACTAAAAATAATAATTGTCCTGTTGTACCTGCTATGATTCCCGCTATTAAACTACCACTGGCGGTAATAATTCCTTTTTCTGTTGTTAATAATGGTAGACGCATATAGCGGTTTTGTCCCATAATTAAGGCTAGGGATATTCCCATTGCTAAAAATGCTGTCCAGCCACCCATACGTAATAATAAATCACCAATACTGTAGTTTTCTCCAGAATTAGACTCAACTAATTGTTGATAAATTACAGCTTCTGCGTTGCGAAATGCTTGCTCAAATTGACCGGAATTAGCATAAAATACTAAAGAGCGATCGCCTGTAATTTGAGTTAAATAATTAATATCCGCATCTCCAGTAGCGACTGCAATTAATTTTACTCCTGTGTTTCTAGTTGCTAAAGCTGAATTATAAGCAAAATTGGGATCATCTGGTATACCATCGGTAAATAAAATGATGTTTTTATTGATGTCTTTATTGATGTTCTGATTTAATGCAGTTGTTTGTAATTCTCCTAAAGCTACGTCCATACCTTCAGCCATTGGTGTAGAACCATTTTCTGATAAAGTGCTAATGGCATTATTTAAAGTGTTAATGTCGTTTGTCAGAGGAGTAACAGTTTTAACTTCTATACCAAAATTGACGACCGCTATTTGATCCGTCTGTAAATTACGACGTTCTATAAATTTACTAGCTGCGGTTTTGACTTCTGTTAATTTGCCATCACTCATACTTGAGGATGTGTCAATTAACAAAACTATTGCTTGGGGTTCGTTTTGGGTAGGTTTAGCAAATTTAGTTAAGGCTAAAAATGGTTCTCCTAATAAAATTGCTGCTGTCAAACATCCACCAGCGCCGTATATTGCAAATAGTAGAGGTTTGTTGTTTTTTAAGCGATTAAGTAGGTTCAACATATTGGTTCTATATCAATTACATTAAGGTACATCAATTTATTTTTTACCCAAAGACACAAAGGTGATATTTTTTATTGATCCTTGAATTAAAATCATCTTCAAAACGATCTTCATATTTTCTGATTATTATATATTTTCCAAGTCCCATTTTCTTTAGCAAAAAAATAGATATAATCAATTTGATATTCTCCAGAATTTGTTTTATCAATTCCTTTTTCACCTTGCAAATATAATTCTTCTACTACTCTAACTTTAATATATGGTAGTCTTCCAGAACTGGAAAAACCCATAATGTTGGTAATTTCTGATTTATTATAGGTATAATAACGATTATATTTTTGCAACCAATCTATTGAACCATCTACACCTCCTACTCGTGCATAAAATCTTCCTGTTGCCAGTTCTCCTAATAAGTCTCTATCAAAAGGTGGCGCAAATATCCGGGGTTTTGCTGCATACCATCTTTTGACTAATTCTAATGCTTGTTCTTGAGAAATATCATTTTCAGGTTGAAGATTATTCGGTTCTAAATTAGATTCATAATTATTATGTGTATTATTATCCGTAGAGTTTTCAGAAGTATTTGTATATTCAGATGTAGGAGTAGATTCCGCAGTTTCTAAACTCCCTAAACTTATTTTTAAATCAAAAGTTTTTACCCCTTGTGGTGCAGCTACTTGAATAATATATTTACCATCTTTAGGTAATTCTCCACCTTTAATAATTTCATTATCTGGAGTAAACACCCAAAGACAAATATCCGCATCAGTGCTGTAATTTAATTTTTGTCCTGTGGTTGCTGTAAAAGTATATCCAAGATGTTTATTAACACTAACTTGACCAGATTTGGTAATTGTATTTTCATTTAATGCAACTGCTTCTACATCTTTTCCACTCAAAGAAACTGTAGGTTTATCACCACAACCAGAGGAGGTAACAACATTAGAGGAAATAGCAGTAAGTGGATTGACGTTTGTTTGACAACCTATCATGGATAAAAAGGTAGAATACACAATTATCTTTTTAATCATATCATGTAATTGATTAAAGTTGTAATGTACCAACATGAATTTTGAAAATTCATCATGGTTAAACATAAAATTGCTGATGCAAAACAACCGCCAGCACCGTATATTGCAAATAATAGAGGTTTGTTGTTTATTAAGCGCTTAATGAGGTGAAAATTTGTCATATTTTTTATTTAATTCAGATATTGTATTAGAACTATTTAGCATTTTTTCGTAAACTAAACGCGAGATTTCTGGAAATAATGTTTTATCTTGAAAAAAACTTGGGTCATCTCCAAAAATAACTAATATGTATTTATTTTTTCCATCAGGACTAATTATAATAGCTGCATCATTACGAGTTTTAGAGTTCCAGCCCATCTTTGAATAAAACTCGACATTTTCAGGTAGTCCTTGACCTAAAAAACCCTCAATAGCATTAAATTCTTTATTTTTCCAAGCTGCTGGTGCTAAATCTCTTTTCATTAATTTTTTCATTTTTTGACTGTACTGTTTAGAAATTGATTTTTCTGTATATATTTCATATAATAATCTTGCTACATCATAAGAGTTGGTATAATTGCGAATAGGGTTTGTTTTACTACTACGAATTTGTAAATCTCTACCTACAGGGCTATCATTTTTTTGATAAGAAGTAGGAAACACTTTTTGGCTTATATTAATTGTATAACCAGCATTTTGAAAAAATAAGTTCATGGCTAAACGCTTTTGAATCCAGTTTTTTAACTCCTCCTCTGATAAAGATTCACCTGATGTTGTTTCTGAGATTTTATCTACAATCACACTAGAAGATTCGTTATCTGAATCCTGAATCATTTTCTTTACATCTTTATCAGAGATGATTCCTCGTTGCAACTTATTACTGTTGTAATTTCCATACAAATAAACCATCCAAAATAATTTTACTACACTTGCAGTAAATCTAGGTTTTGTTGGTAAATGTCCAGAATAAGTAGGAAATTCCGGCTCATTTATTTGTAATAAACTAACAGATAGTTTATCACTCGGCAAACCTTTATTTTCCACATAATTTACAATTTGATTAACTATGTTATCTAGATTTTCATTACTTTTAAATTCTGGAGACTTGACATTATAGACTAGACTAGCATATTTATTTGGTAGATTTTCTAAATTATAATCATCAGGTTGAATCAATCTTGTTTCGTTCAGTCCTATACTTGGTGGTGTAAATATAGTATTTTCCATTATTAACGGAGAAGTAGTTGACATTTGTTCTGTTTTTTCTGTTGTTTTTTCTGTTGTTTTTTCTATTGTTTTTTCTGTTATATTTTCCTTTGATAAAGAAACAGGAATTTGACTCTTACTAAAAGGCACAGAAATCTCATTTTTACCACTAATACTAGGATTAGAAGTAACATCTATTTGAACTGTAGGTAGAGATTTTTCAGATTGATTCGCAATCAATTTATTAACAATAATTATTAACAAGGAAATAGGTAACAAGAAAAGAAAAATCAACCTTTTCAATAATACTTTTTTATTGATTTTATATTTTTTGATCCGAGTTTTATTATTCATCTTGCTACCTTCCTATAATCATAAATTTTCCAAGTTCCGTTTTCTTTTTCAAAAACGTAGATAAAATTATTAGTGTAAGATCCTGAATTTTGTCTATCAATTCCTCTTTTACCGTATAAATACAGTTCCTCGGATACTCTAACTTTTATGTAAGGTAATTTTCCCGAATTAGAAAAATCAATAACTCTTTGTATTTCTGAAGAATTGTATTTGTAATAAGCATCATTTTCTTCTAACCACGCTACTGGTCCATCAGGTTTAGTTGTAAATGTATGTAGTTTTCCTGTTGCTAATTGATCTACCAAGCTAGTATCAAAAGGAGGTCCAAATATCTGGGGTTTTGCTGCATACCATCTTTGGACTAATTCTAATGCTTCTTCTTGAGAAATATCATGTTGTGGTTGTAAATTCTTATTTTCTGAACTTGATTCATAAGTGTTATTTTGACGCACATTAGTATATTCAGGTGTAGGAGTAGATTGAACTCTAGGAGTATATTCAGGTGTAGGAGTAGGTTGAACACTAGAAGTATATTCAGGTGTAGGAGTAGATTCCGCAGTTTCTAAACTCCCTAAACTTATTTTTAAATCAAAAGTTTTTACCCCTTGGGGTGCAGCTACTTGAATAATATATTTACCATCTTTAGGTAATTCTCCACCTTTAATAATTTCATTATCTGGAGTAAACACCCAAAGACAAATATCCGCATCAGTGCTGTAATTTAATTTTTGTCCTGTGGTTGCTGTAAAAGTATATCCAAGATGTTTATTAACACTAACTTGACCAGATTTGGTAATTGTATTTTCATTTAATGCAACTGCTTCTACATCTTTTCCACTCAAAGAAACTGTAGGTTTATCACCACAACCAGAGGAGGTAACAACATTAGAGGAAATAGCAGTAAGTGGATTGACGTTTGTTTGACAACCAAGGATAGATAGACAGGTAGAATACACAATTATCTTTTTAATCATCTCATCTCATGTAATTTTATTCAGATAATTTTCTCGGATCAATATTAACTTTAATAATCATGGTTCAGACTTGTCATTAATTAGCCAAGTATTATTATTTTCACTCCATATTAAATAAATACGATTGCGGGTATCTTTAAAATCTTTACCATTGTTCATATAGTACCATAAGTCAGCATCTACACTAGCAGTATTGTTACTAATATTTACAATCTCAATGTTACCAATTTTGATTTCTTTAACACTATTCCACCATTTTTGATATTCGGAATAATTACCAGAATAATTTTGAAACTGATCTGATAAATTACTCCATGTTTGACGATACTCGCGGTTGTTTAAAGATAAATAATGATTTCTAATAAAAACAGCAGGATCTTTTTGATTTGAATTTTCGCTCTGATTTGTTTCTAAGGTGGTTGGTTCGGTTGATGAGATTGGAGTTTCTGCATCTTTTTGTAATTGTAATCCTAAATCAAAAGTAGTTGCACCTTGCATAGCAGCAATTTGGATAATATATTTACCATCAACGGGTAAAATAGGATTATTAATTAATTGATTATCTGGTGTATAAACCCAAATACAAATATTTTGATTAGTTTGATAAACTAATTTATTACCAGTTTTACCAGTGAAGGTGTAACCATGATGTTTATTAGTGCTGACTTGACCAGATTTTGTAATTGTACTTTCACTTAATACTACCGTTTCTACATCTTTTGCACTCAAGGAAACTGTAGGTTTTTCACTACAAACAGAGGAACTGAGATAATTAGATAAAGCAGACTGATTTTGACAACCCATAATTGATACAAAGGTAGAATAAATGAATAAATTTTTGATTTTGAGGAATATTTTCATATTTTCTTAAAATTAATTATTATGTTTAATTTTAGTGACATACCAAGTCTCATTTTCCTGATCCCAAACAAGATAAAATTTTAATCTCAAAGGAATTGATTTACCATTTTTCATTTCATAGCGACTTCTAAAATTGACAATAGCAGAATCATTATTTTCTGATGCAATACTAATATTATTAACGGTGACATAATTAACTTTTGTCCACCATTCAACAAAAGAATCATAACCATTAGGATGTAATTCTTTGTCTTCTTTAACTGCTGTAGGATAAATATCCCAAGCTGAATCATACTGTTGATTATTAATCATAGTATAATAGTTTTCTATAGCTTTTGCTGGCGATGGTCTATCAACATTATCTGAATTATCTGAATTATCTGAATTTGATATAGCATTATTAGTACAAGAAAGATAATTAGAATTAACCCATCCTTCCAAACCGTCAACTTTTTTATTTGGTCCACTGATGACAGTAACATAAGCCCAAATACTTTGTCGTTTTCGGAGTATAACGTGATCGCCATTATTTAAACCTGCTTTAGCTGTACCGTTGGGTGTAAACCGCAGTGCTAATTGTCCAGATTCAATATTCACTACATCACAGTTAGCGGTTAATTTGGGAGTTGTTATAGCATTTGTATTTTTTGCTAATGTTGGGCTAGTCACCTGAGTTGTTTCTACAGGTGTAGGGGAAGATGATAAATTAACAACTTGGGTATTATCTTCTAATTGCAATCCTAAATCAAAAGTAGTTGCACCTTGCATAGCAGCAATTTGGATAATATATTTACCATCAACGGGTAAAATAGGATTATTAATTAATTGATTATCTGGTGTATAAACCCAAATACAAATATTTTCATTAGTTTGATAAACTAACTTATTACCAGTTTTACCAGTGAAAGTGTAACCAAGTGATTTATTATTTGTCACCATTCCTGACTCTGTGATGGTTTGAGAACTGAGAGAAACAGTTTTGACATTGTTGGTTTCTAAAACTGTCGTTGGTTGGTTGGGACATTCAGAGGTATTTTGAGAAATACTTGTTTTATTTAGTGGTTGAATTTGCAAACAACCTGTTAACAAATAAAGACTCAAAGCAGTTAGAGAAAATAGAGGAATTTTCATAAAATTGATTCCTTAAATTCATTCCTGTAAATTAATCCCTGTAAATCAATCCCTTTGTGCTTCTGCTTTGAGATATTTTCCCCAATAGTGAAAAGGAACTATCCCCCCAATGATGATGAGAAATAACACCGTTATTACCATAATTAACCGAACTCCTAAAGGAAGCGATCGCCCAAATACAGGCATAGTATATTCTACCTGTTTTGCATCCACAACTTTACCTTTTTCATCACTTACCCCCACCTTAACATTATGTTTAGAACCCCGTTCTGCATTGGGTTGGGTATAGGTAATTTCATATTCTCCTAATAAAGCATTTAAAAATAATTTCAAGTTCTCCGCTATTGCTTCCGCATCACCAGAAAATTCCGCAATACCTCCCGTTAAATTGGCAATTTCCGCTAGTCTTGTTTGATCTACAAATTGGGCTTCAGGAACTTTTCTTGTATTGATATCACCACGGGTAGCAGGTCTACCTAATTTATATTTTACACCTAATTCCTGTGGTGTCAATCCATAACCTAAAGTATGTATTGTAATATTTTCATAACGTTTCAATAACTTTTTTAAATCCTCAAAATCAGCATATTCATTCAGTGCATTATGATAACCGTCAGACAAGAGAATTATTGATAGTCTTGGTTGTGGTTGGGAAGAATTTTCTGGTAAGTAAAAACGCTCATCTTCTGTATTCCCTAAAAACTTCACCGCTTTGGTTAAAGGTTCATACAAATCTGTAGACGCACAAGGAGTTAAACTAGATAAATAGTCTAAATTATTTTGTAGTTTAAAATCATTCGCTGCCAGAAATTTATCCAAAGTTTCTTTATTCACAGGATATTCAGGACAATTACTACCAGACTTACCAAAAGGAACTATAGAAATTTGGGTATTTCCTCCTCTCTCTCCAGAAATTTTAGTAAATTGCCGAATTGCATTAATTGCACCGGTGACTTTTTTGATTCCCCTACTATCTACCTGATTCATACTACCACTAAAATCTAGTAAAACTATAATCCAAGCAGGAGGAGGTACAGTTTCTTCTGGGCTTTTCCAATCTTTAGGTTTAAATTTGACTTCTTGGTTATCAACTGTTAATTTAAAATTAGTATCTTGTAAACCCATAACAGGTTTATCACCTTCACCTTTGACCTTAATTCTAATTGTCACTTTATCATTTTTAACTGTAGGATTACCCACAATTTCAGCTTTTTTAACTGCCGCTAAACCAGGATCAACTAAAGCAGCAACCAACAAAAAAGAAACAGCCAAATACTTACCAATAAAACAATTTTTAATCAACTCTTGTGGAACAGGCATCTTGCCTGTAATGCTGGTAATTGATATTATTTGTTTACTGATGATTTTTAATGGGCGGGCAGGATGCCCACCCCACAATATTTGATTATTTGTCAAATCTGTTTTTACCATATCTTTAAGCCTGGGGATCTAGAAAGCGGTTATAGTAGACAAAGCGATAATATTTCTCTTCATTAATGCCATTGAGACTAGTTGCATAAAAGGTTAATACATAATTATGTTTTAAAGGAATACTGCGTCGAGATTTCAACCTAGTTCCATTTACTTCTATGGCATAAAAAAACTGATTATCTGGAATGAGAGTAGCCGTCCTTTTTTCTAGTTTAATATCAGCCACATGGAGAGGTATACCAGGAATAGAAATATGTGTATTTTCAACAGCGCAACCTATTCTGATTGTACCATGACCAGGTAACTGAATTGACAAACCTTCTTCAATTTCATCATCATTAATATTCTCAGTTTCCGTGGTAAATGATAGGGAAGACTTATCAATCGCAGGATAAGATTGATTGATCTTTGGTATTAGTGGATTTTGAGGATCATCTTCAGATTCTACAGGTTCTTCAGGATCATCGTTAAATTCTATATATTGTGGAGGAACATCTTTAAATTCTATATATTCAAAACCTCTACCCGCCCGCAAAGCTGCAATATAACTAGGGGAGTTGGTGAGACTAAAAACACCACCTAATAACAGACCTAAAATACTAAAACCAATGGGATCTTCTATACCTTTAAATTCTGCCGGCATTGTCCCCCAATTTAAACGGATAAGTTCAAATAAAATTGCTGCGGTAAAACTCGCCCCACTGGCAGCAACAACGCTAGTTTTTAATCTTTGTTGAAAGCGTTTTTTACTTCCCGCTTCTATACTATACCACCGCCAACTTAAACCTTCCGCAATACCTACAGAACTACCAATTAATAACCATCCTAATGTTCTGACTATGGGTGTAGGTACACGAATAATTGGTAAAAAGAGAATTTGGGAAATAATACCAGCTATTAAACCAGAAAGTGTACCTAATCCCAAGGCGATTAATAGGGGTTGTTTAGCAGTTTGCAAACTGCGTTTTGGTCTGGTGGGGTTGCTGATAAATATTTCATTCATCACCATGCCAAATGCTAGGGAAATTGCTATACAGGGAAATAGGGTAATTTCGGGAAATTGTGTAAATAAACCCAAATCTGTGAGGAAAAATTGACCTATATTCCAGCCTAGTAAGGCTGATGTAATCCCGGCTATGATGTAAAGGTAGATTCTCATGGTTGGTGTATCTTTTGATTGCTTAAATATAAATTTTTAGCTGTATCTACAACAATAATGTTATTCATTTCCTATTTCCACTTTCCACTCATTTTGTCTTAACTGACGTAACCATTGATTACTATCTTCCATATCTTCTCTATCTTTCCACATTCCAATAAATGGTTCATTTTCTAAATTGATAGAATTATTTTGCTGCACAGGAAACGATGTAGTTATATTTTGAGAGATGATCTTTTTTTCTTCATCACTTAGAGAGTTAATAATTTGAATCAGGGAATCAAGTAATTTAGTATTCATTTTGTTATCCTCTTATTGTCAGTAAGTAAACCCAGAAATTTACAAACTTTGTTCGGGGAGCATTCCGCAGGAAGTGATAATTTCTCAATGCAGTATCTATATTTTACAACAATTCAGTAATTTTTAGAACTATTTTAGGAACTATTTAAGGCTGATGTAATGTCGGCTATGATGTAAAGGTAGATTCTCATGGTTTTTATCTTGACTTGTTTGATGTATATCATCAATTCTATCATCTGCATGGACATTAACTCAATCTTTGTTGCTTTGCGTGTGATATACAAGCCATAAATAATAATACCAGAATCACGAGCTTTATAAGTTTGAGGATCTAGAGACATTTTGGATAAAATATTTTTAGGAACTTCGCCACAACTCACTTGATAAAAATATGCAGCTAATTTGTATTCTGCTAATAATTCAAATAATTCACCTAAAGGTTTATAGTAGCTTAACGTAGCTTTTCCGTTTTTAATTGATAACCAATGAAGATCAAATTTCAACATATTCAAAGATTCTAGCTTTTGAGATTGAGGAGAACTACCAGCTTTAGCAATGACATTTAAATCATCTTTGATACTCATCACTAAATCTTGATAACAAGCATTACAAATGCTACCTTTAAGCTGAAAGAATGATGCTAAAATCTCAGGGGTGATTTGTTTCTTTAGTAACTCAATCAGTAACAAATCAATTCCATCAATTATTTCTTTTTTTATTTGTTCTTTGACATATCCACTAATTTGAGATTGAAACTCTAAAGACACTATTTGATTTTCATCAGGTTTTTTATTAGGTTGAATATTCAACCATGCCAAAAACTGCGGTAAAGTCTCTGGAATAACAATAGCTCTTAGTGTCATTAGTTGCACTAACTGAGGACTATAAATTTTTTGTTTGATCGCAATATCAGATCCTTCATTATTAAAGAGATTTTCCCAATATTCATTAGTAACTTGCTCATTTTCTAACCCTTCAACTATTACCCGCACTGCTTCCGGTTTGACTTGGGAACTGTGGATTAATTTCCGAATCGCTAATTTTAGTGATGTTTGTGTTTGTGAGTTCATGAAAGTTGTGAATATTGTGAATAGCGATTTTACAAAGGTGAGAAACCGGAAAATCCAGTCCTTTACAAGGGGAGGG
>NZ_JADEXH010000060.1:0-26281 GCF_015207205.1 Sphaerospermopsis sp. LEGE 08334
GGACTGGGGACTGGGGACTGAGGACTGGTGACTGGTGACTGGTGACTGGTGACTCCTTGATCTCCTGACTCCTTGATCTCCTGACTCCTGACTCCTGACTCCTGACTCCTGACTCCTTGATCTAACTGCACCCGATAAAAATTAGCCTGTACAGCTAACACCGTACCCAGTAACTCCCCTGTAGTAGAAACAGAATCTCCCATCATGCAGCAGTTACCGGACGACGCACTAACAGAGAAAAATAACCATAACAGTCAGTAATGTTTTCCACCTGATAACCAGCCATAGTTAAACTATCAGGAACTTGTTCAATAGGTTCACCCCCATCTAACCAGACTTCCAATAAACTGCCATCTGGCATTTGTTCCAGACGTAACTTAGTCCGTACAAAATTAATTGGACAAGGAGTACCACGCAAGTCCAGTTGAGCATCAGGAGTTAACAGAGACGATGTATTCATCACTTAAACAAACTTCCCAAAAAACCTTCTAAACCACCTTTACCAGTTCTGTCTCCTTTAATTTTAGCTAGTTTTTCCAACAACTCTCTTTCCTCTGGGGTAATCTTGCTGGGAATATCAATTAATACAGTTAGTAGATGATCGCCCCGACTCACAGGATTTCCCAAACGAGGTACACCACGACTTTCCAGTCTCATCACCGTGTTTGGCTGAGTTCCTGGGGGAATAATTAACTCTACCGGACCATCTACAGTATTCACCTCCAAACGGCAACCTAAAATTGCTTGCAAGTAGCTGAGTTTGATTTCCGAAAGAACATTAATACCATCACGCTGAAATTCTTCATCCTCATTCACGAATAAGTAAACATACAAATCTCCCGCCGGTCCACCTCGTTGACCCGCATCACCTTCTTGGGAGATCCGCAAGCGTGTACCATTATCTACCCCAGCAGGAATAGTAATTTTTAGCTTTTTCGTGACCTGATTTGCGCCTTTACCATCACAAGCATCACACTTATCTTCCACTACCGACCCAGTACCATTACAGGTAGGACAAGTAGACACTTGGGTAAAGCTGCCAAAAGGAGTTCTAGTCACACGGCGCACCTGACCAGAACCGCTACAAGTGCTACAAGTCCGGGGACGAGTTCCTGGTTTAGCACCAGAACCACTACAAACTTCACAAGTTTCTAGATGAGAAATGCGGATTTCCTTTTCACCACCAAATACCGCTTCCCGAAAATCTAACTTCAGGTCTAGACGTAAATCATCACCCCGTACAGGACCGCTACGCCGTCTTTGCTGTGTAGGTCCACCCATTCCTCCAGCAAAACCGCTGAAAATGCTTTCAAAGATATCGGCAAAACCGCCCATATCCCCCATATCTTGGAAGCCAGCACCAGCAGCACCAGAAACGCCAGCTTCACCAAAACGGTTGTAACGCTCGCGGGTTTCTGGCTCAGACAGCACTTCATAAGCGCGGTTTATTTCCTTGAATCGTTCTTCCGCACCCGGTTCTTTGTTCACATCAGGGTGATACTTCCGGGCTTGGCGGCGATAAGCCTGTTTAATTTCTTCTTTGTCGGCATCACGAGAGACACCTAGAATTTCATAATAGTCGCGGGCCATAGAGCAAGGGTAAAAGTTAGAAGTAAGAAAGCAGAAGTATCTGAAAGACTAAGGTAAAGGAATAGAGACAACACTTAATTTTTGTTTATAAATTTATTTTACCTTTTACCTTTAACAAACATTAACAGTAAATCTTGATTAGCAGATACATTCATTGTGGTTAACGACAAAAGCAAAGGCATGATGAGTCAATTTAGCTCGATCATCCTGACATTGCCTGAGCCGATCTCTTTTACAATTGTGCTACTTAGAACGACAAAAATAAGCCCATCAAATAGAGGGACTAACCGTACCTTATGGTGTGGAAATCCACCATATACTTTTAGTTTCATATTTGGTACAACATCATATACTTCACACTTAGCAAGAGTCAGCAGTCAGCAGTCAGGGAGAGAGCTTGTCCTAAGTTGACAATTTCATAGACAAAACTATACTTATATTGACAAAAATCAATATATTTTCCGGAAAAAATCAACTACTTGATATATAATACGGTGATATCAAGTATTGAATTGAGACTATTGCCGACGCGAAAACCAAGCAATGATGGTGGTAGTCTTTTTCAGAAACTTAATTGGAACACAATCGCGTTGGGCTACACCGTGAAAGTCTACAGAGGGATAACCGCTCCCATGCTCCCGTTGAAGTAGAAAGTAAAGTCTAGCTTTGTCTAGGTTTTATATAGCAGGTCAATAACCCATTACCCATTACCTAATCTATCGCTTCATAATCAGATATAGCCGTATTATCCTCATCAAAATCAAAATTGAATTGTGGTATCGACGTTGCTGTTGTGGAACTTTCTTCTACCAAAGTTAAGGAAATATCACTCAGGTCTTCTTCCTCCTCGTTTCCTCCCTCTGACGATGGGCTATTGACCGGGCTACTAACTCGTTTGTAAACATCTGCACCGATCGCAAACAGAGTTTGTTGAAATTCCTCTAATATTGACTTAAAAACAGATAGGGAAACATTGGGGTCACTCATCACCTCTTGCAGTTTGTCTAATTTCTCATCTGCCATTGCTTTCATTTCTTGACTAATGAATTCTCCATTGTCTTTTAACGTAGATTTGAAACTAAACAACAGGTTATCACCTTGGTTTTTAAGTTCAATCAGTTCTTTACGTTTTCTATCTTCTTCAGCATATAATTCTGCTTGTTTTCGCATCTTTTCCACTTCAACTTGACTTAAACCACCTGTATTGGTAATCCGAATACTCTGCTCTCTACCAGTACCCTTGTCTTGAGCCGAAACCTTGAGGATACCATTGACATCAATATCAAAAGCCACTTCAATTTGGGGTATACCACGGGGAGCAGGAGGAATCCCAGCCAAGAGAAACTTGCCGAGGGACTTATTATCTTTTGCCAAAGCCCTTTCCCCTTGGAGAACGTGAATTTCTACAGAATTTTGACCATCCACAGCAGTAGAAAAGACTTGGGATTTGCTAGTGGGAATGGTCGTATTCCGTTCAATAATTTTTGTAAATACTTCCCCTAGAGTTTCCAGCCCCAAAGACAGGGGAGTAACATCTAAAAGCAGGAGTTTATCAACTTCTCCACCCAACACACCAGCTTGAACTGCCGCTCCCAGTGCCACCGCTTCATCAGGGTTGACAGAGCGATCAGGGGTTTTGCCATTGTAAAATTTAATCACAGCATTCTGTACTGCGGGAATGCGGGTAGAACCACCAACCAAAATAATCCGATCAATATCTTCAGGTTTGAGATCAGCATCTTTAAGTGCCTGAATCATTGGCTCAATAGTAGCTTCAATTAATTTGGCTGTAAGTTCTTCAAATTTAGCACGGCTCAGTTCCATTTCCAGATGCTTGGGACCTTTATCATCAGCGGTGATAAAAGGCAAATTAACGGAAGTATTGAGCATACTGGAAAGTTCAATTTTTGCCTTTTCCGCAGCTTCCCGCAGGCGTTGCAGTGCCATTTTATCTTGGGAAATGTCAATATTCTCTTGTTGCTGGAATTTTTCTAGCATCCAGAGGACAATACAATTGTCAAAATCATCGCCTCCCAATTGATTATTACCACCAGTGGCTTTAACTTCAAAAACGCCATCTCCTAGTTGCAGGATAGAGACATCAAAAGTTCCCCCTCCCAAGTCGAATACTAAAATTAATTGTTCTTGGTCCTGCTTGTCTAAACCGAAAGCCAAAGCAGCAGCGGTTGGTTCATTGATGATCCGCATCACTTCCAAGCCAGCAATTGTTCCAGCATCTTTAGTTGCTTGTCTTTGGGCATCAGTGAAATATGCTGGTACGGTAATCACTGCCTGAGTCACTTCTTCACCCAAAAAGTTTTCCGCCTCTTGTTTGAGTTTTTGCAGTATCATGGCAGATATTTCTTGGGGTGTGTAATTGCGTCCCCGAATTTCCACATCAATAGTATTGTCTCGTCCTTTAACGCACTTATAGGGTACGCGATCGCGTTCTAATTCAGCATCATCCCAACGGCGACCGATAAATCTTTTGATACTGTAGACTGTGTTTTCTGCATTAGTGATAGATTGCCGTTTGGCCAGTTGACCAACCAGAAGATCGCCACTCTTCCCAAATCCGACAATACTAGGAGTAGTGCGTCCTCCTTCGGAATTGGCAATCACTATTGGTTGACCACCTTCCATAACAGCAAGGCAGCTGTTAGTAGTGCCTAAGTCGATTCCAATAACTTTTCCCATACTGTCAGTATTTTTAGTGACTGCTATTATTGTAATTTTGTACGGAATTATAGTTTTTCGCTCAGGGGTTAGAGGTTTAAGGCAAGGTTTGAATAAATCCTGTTGTTCAAAGTGGAATTACATAAAGCTATAGCATATATCTGCTACTGATGATAACGCTTAGTCTTTGATAAAACCCGCTTGCGGAAGGGCTGATTAACTTCAGTCAAGAGTCAACAGCCCTATCCTGTTTGAGAACAGTAATTTTTACTGCTGAATTGAGAATTTTTCAGTCAGTAGGACTAGTGAATACAGCTTAACTGTTTTCTTGACTAGACTCATCTTCCTGTTCTGTAGGTGTATCTTCCTGGGGCGCAGCAACTTTCACCATTGCATGGCGCAACACGCGATCGCCCAAAAAATATCCCCGTACTAATTCTTCTAAAACTGTTCCTTCGGGATGTTCATTGGTCGGTTCTCGCATCACGGCTTCATGCAGGTTAGGATCAAATTCTTGACCTTCAGGACGCATTGGTGACACACCTAATCGTTTTAGACAATCCACTAATTGTTTATACACTCCTTGATAACTTTTGTGAATTGTCATCTCGCCATCATTTTGTGGTTTGAGGTGCGCCCGCGCCCGCTCAAAGTTATCAACTACAGGTAGCAATTCCATAATTGTGTTTCTCTTGACCTGTGTTTCCATCTCTTCTTTTTCTTTAGAGACCCGTTTGCGGTAATTCTCAAAATCTGCGGCGATTCGCATATATTGAGTGCTACGCTCTTCAACTTGCATTCTCAAAAACTCAATTTGTTGAGTCAATTGTGTTAAAGCCGCCGTATCTACTTCTGTTGTTTCTGCCGCAGCGACACCATTTTCTTCTGTGAAAGCAGGTTCTCCCGATACATTGGTTTGCTCTGGGGTTTGCTCAGTCACATCGCTGCCAGATTCATGAGAGTTAATTTCGGCTGGTGAGTCGCTGTTCATTGCTTGGTTTACCTCTATTGGTTCGCCCAATTGCTGGCTTGTATTGTTTACTTGTTTATTTTCATCCATCATTATCTACTCATCCCAGATGCTTTTGAAGACTTTGCTGGAAGCAATTGTAGATTTTTGATTCAATCTGTGTGAAACATTTAAACTGTACAATTTAAACATTATTCATGAAATTGAACACAGGGAATCAATTTCACCATTTTAATATTTTGGCAAATGGTGAACAGATGCGCTCACTTATTAGTGAATAGGGAACAGAAAATTATTTCTTCATCCTCCTGCCTCCTGCCTCCTGCCTCCTGCCTCCTGCCCTCTGACTCCTGACACCTCACTCCTGACACCTGACAATAAAAATTTTTAAGAAGAAAAATGTTTAAACTGAAATTTAATACACTCACTATGAGAATTATTGACTACAGTGTGGGAATACTGGAAAAAGAGGTTTCCCCTACTCATTGCTTATGACTTACTCATCACCACAACGGCGCAGTACCGCTCTTACCACCAGAACAGAGTTTTCGCCTTTCGGCAACAAGCTAGTACAATCTGGCTATGTCAACAGTGAACAGATGAGACAGGCTCTGGCTGAAAGCCGCAAATCTGGCAAAATGCTGACAGATGTATTAGAGTCTATCACTGGGCAACAACTAGCACCTGAGTTTCTTGGGGAGTACAAGAAACAGCATTTATTTGAACTAAAAATACTCTACGGTGTTGAATCCCTCGATCCAGAAGTCAATCAAATTGGCAACATGAGCGTGGGAAAATTGATTGAAGAGTTAATACCAGTAGATGTCTGTCGTCGTCACCGTTTAGTACCACTGTCGAAACGGGAAGACCAAAATCCTCCTTATGTTTTGGTGGCGATGGTTGATCCAGAAAATCTAGAGGCTTGTGATGAACTCAACCGCATCTTGCGATCGCAAAACTTGTCTCTACAGCGGATGGTTATTACCCAGGAAGATTACCAGCAGCTGATTAACCAATACTTGGATGAGTTTGCGGCTCGCCAAGAGAAAATACAGCAAGCAAAATTGACAGACATTAGTTCGGATCTAGAAAGTCTGAATCAAGATATGGTTCAAGAGGCCTTAGAAGATTCAGAGGTTGATCTGACAGCAGCCATGAAGGATGCTGATGATGCCCCTATTATCAATCTTGTCAATAAAATTCTTTTTGTCGCCTTGCGAGATGCTGTTTCTGATATTCATATTGAACCCCAGGAAGAATATTTACGAGTTCGCTACCGGAAAGATGGGGTACTACGTGAATCTGAAGCTATCCGACCTATGCCAAAACATATTGTGCCGGCGGTGACGGCTCGATTTAAAATTATCTCTAATCTAGATATTGCAGAAAGGCGTTTACCTCAAGACGGACGTATCCGCAGGGTTTTTGATGGTAGAAAAGTAGACTTTCGGGTTAATACCTTACCCAGTCGCTATGGTGAAAAAATCTGTCTGCGGATTTTGGATAACTCATCTACCCAGTTGGGTTTAGATAAGTTAATTACTGATCCGGAGACTTTGCATATAGTCCAGGATATGGTCAGCAAGCCCTTTGGTTTGATTCTGGTGACTGGTCCTACTGGTTCTGGTAAAACTACTTCGTTGTATTCTGCACTAGCAGAAGTCAATGATCCGGGTATTAATATTAGTACCGTAGAAGACCCGGTTGAATACAGTTTACCAGGGCTGACTCAAGTACAGGTAATTCGGGAAAAAGGACTGGATTTTGCTACTGCACTACGGGCGTTTTTAAGACAAGATCCTGATGTGTTACTGGTGGGTGAAACACGGGATAAGGAAACAGCGAAAACAGCGATTGAAGCGGCGCTAACTGGTCACTTGGTATTAACTACTTTACATACTAATGATGCTCCTGGTGCGATCGCTCGTTTGGGTGAAATGGGGATTGAACCTTTCATGGTTTCCAGTTCTCTGATTGGTGTATTAGCACAACGTTTGATGCGTCGTGTTTGTTCAGAATGTAAAATTCCCTATACTCCCACGCCTGAAGAACTAGCTCGTTATGGTTTATCTGCTTCTCAAGAAGGTGCTGTCACCTTCTACAAAGCTAACACCATACCACCGGAAGTCATAGCCGAAAATAACGGCAAAATCAAGGTTTGTCCCAAGTGTAATGGTATTGGTTACAAGGGGCGTTGTGGTGTTTATGAAGTGATGCGGATTACGGAAAACCTGCAAACTCTGATTAACCAAGAAGCACCTACAGAACGGATCAAGGAAGTAGCCATCGAAGAAGGCATGAAAACTTTGCTGGCTTACAGTCTTAACTTAGTGCGGCAAGGTGCAACCACTCTGGAGGAAGTAGAGCGGGTAGTATATACAGATACAGGTTTGGAAGCTGAATTAAAAGCTAAACGGAAGAGTGGTTTAACCTGTAAAACCTGTGATGCTACTTTACAACCAGAGTGGCTAGATTGTCCTTACTGTCTGACACCTCGGTTTACAGATTAACAAGAGTCAGGAGGCAGAAAATTTTAGATTTTAGATTTTAGATTTTAGATTTTAGATTTTAGATTTTAGATTCCAGTGGGTTGGATACAATCCAAAATCCAAAATCGAATCTCCTGTCACCTATCACCTATCACCTGTCACCTGTCACCTGTCACCTGTCACCTGTCACCTATCACCTGTCACCTATTTCCTAATTTTTCATCTGGGAGATAAACTATGGAATTCATGATTGAAGATTTGATGGAACAGCTAATAGACATGGGCGGTTCGGATCTGCACTTATCAGCAGGTTTGCCTCCCTATTTCCGCATCAGCGGCAAACTCACCCCTATAGGTGATCACATACTGACGGCTGATCAATGTCAAAGGCTGATTTTTAGTATGCTCAATAATACCCAGCGTAAAACCCTAGAACAAACCTGGGAATTAGACTGTTCCTATGGTGTGAAAGGTTTAGCTCGCTTTCGGGTAAACGTCTATAAAGAACGTGGTGCTTATGCTGCTTGTTTGCGGGCATTAAGTTCTAAAATTCCTAACTTTGAAAAATTAGGTCTGCCAGATATCGTCCGAGAAATGTCTGAAAAGCCTAGAGGATTAATTCTGGTAACAGGTCCGACAGGTTCGGGTAAAACTACTACCCTGGCGGCAATGATTGACTTGATCAACCGCACCAGAGCCGAACATATTTTAACAGTTGAAGACCCGGTGGAATTTGTTTATGAACCAATTAAAAGCTTAGTCCACCAACGTCAATTAGGTGAAGATACCAAGAGTTTTGCTAATGCTTTAAAAGCAGCTTTACGGGAAGATCCAGATATCATTCTGGTGGGTGAAATGCGGGACTTGGAAACGATTTCTTTGGCGATTTCTGCCGCAGAAACAGGTCACTTGGTATTTGGTACACTACACACCAGTTCTGCTGCTCAAACTGTTGACCGGATTATTGACGTTTTTCCATCAGAAAGACAAACACAGGTGCGGGTACAATTATCTAACTCCTTAGTGGCAGTTTTTAGCCAAACTTTAGTACCTAAGAAAAATCCTAAACCTGGTGAATATGGACGGGTGATGGCTCAAGAAATTATGATTGTTACACCTGCTATTTCTAACCTGATTCGGGAAGGTAAAACAGCCCAAATTTATTCTTCTATTCAAACAGGAGGTAAATTAGGAATGCAAACTTTGGAGAAAGTTTTAGCTGATTTATACAAAGCTGGAACTATATCTTTTGAAGCTGCAATGTCTAAGACTTCTAAACCTGATGAAGTTCAACGTTTGATTGGTGCAACAGCACCACCAGCAGGTGCAAAACGTTAAACAGGTGACTGGTGACTGGTGACAAAAATTTTAGATTTTAGATTTTAGATTTTAGATTGGAATTGACAAAAATAATCCAAAATCCAAAATCCAAAATCCAAAATTGCATTACCAATCACCAATTACCAATCACCAATCACCAATTTACTAATTTTGAGTAAATATTATGCCTACCTACCTTGCCCGTGTTCGGGACTCCCAAGGAAAATCTCGAACTGAAAAATTTGTTGCTGATTCCTTAACGGATGCTCGTACTAATCTCAGAGATAAAGGTTTTATAGTTCAAGACCTGAAAGAATCTAAAAGTTTCAGCTTTGATTTAGAGAAAATTCAGAACTCTTTTGTTAAAGTGGCAGTCAAAGATAAAGCGGTTTTCTCCCGTCAATTTGCTGCTTTGGTGAATGCTGGTGTGGCAATTGTGAGAGCTTTGGGTGTACTGTCAGAACAATGTAGTAATCCGAAACTCAAGAAAGCTTTAACTGAGATTTGTCTTGATGTGCAAACAGGTGTTAACCTTTCCGATTCTATGCGTAAGCATCCAGACTGTTTTGATGGTTTGTATGTAAGTATGGTGCAAGCTGGAGAAATCGGTGGTGTACTTGATGAGGTTTTAAATCGTCTGGCTAAACTTTTAGAAGATATGGCACGATTACAAAACCAAATCAAGTCTGCTATGTCTTATCCAGTGGTAGTAGGTTTTTTGGCAACTGCTATCTTTGTGGGGATGACGGTTTTTCTGATTCCTATTTTTGCTAATATTTTTAGCGATATAGGAGTGGAATTACCACCTCTGACACAATTTTTGATGACTTGTAGTGC
Organism: Sphaerospermopsis sp. LEGE 08334; assembly: GCF_015207205.1. Lineage (NCBI taxonomy): Bacteria > Bacillati > Cyanobacteriota > Cyanophyceae > Nostocales > Aphanizomenonaceae > Sphaerospermopsis > Sphaerospermopsis sp. LEGE 08334. Next base: position 9,883 of record NZ_JADEXH010000060.1, read on the forward strand.
AATATTAAGAAGTTATTGGTCTTTAGCGATTATTGCTGGTTTGATTGTTGCTCAAATTGCCTTTAAGCAATATTACAAAACTCCTGTAGGCAAACTCACAGTTGATCGCCTTTCTCTAAAAGTTCCCCTGTTTGGTGATTTGATCCAAAAATCTTCAGTTGCTAGATTTAGCCGTACTTTTGGTTCTTTAACTCGTTCTGGTGTACCCATTATTACTTGTTTGGAAATTGTGCGAGATACATCAGGCAACCAAATTATTGCTAACTCTATAGACGCTGCTCGTAAAGAAGTTCAAGAAGGAGGTATGATTAGTACCGCTTTGAAGAAAAGCCAAGTTTTCCCAGCAATGGCTATTCAAATGATGATGATTGGGGAAGAAACAGGGGAGTTAGATGGTATGTTGATGAAAGTGGCTGATTTCTATGAAGATGAAGTAGAACAGGCTGTGAAATCACTCACCAGCATTTTAGAACCATTAATGATTGTGGTACTTGGGGGGATGGTTGGTACTATTTTGTTGGCTATGTATTTGCCAATGTTTAAGGTGTTTGAAACCCTGGGTTGATGATTGCAGAAAAGTAACATTTTCCATGTAAAAGGTATGAGAATCTGTAAGCATTCAGCTATCAGTAACCCCTAATCAGTAATCAACTTAAACCTATAATACAGATAGGTTTTGGATCAAATCAAAAGATTGCCCAATTCCACAATAGACATTTACAAATTGGCATTTATCTTTTTTTTAACAACAGTGCTGACTGCTGAATACTTACCAGAATCTTAACAAGTTACAATACTTGTTACTTGAGGGTAGAAGGGATAAAAAACAATAAAAAACTTTTAAAGTTGAACTTTTACCCTTTAACACTTTAACATTTTTCATTTTTCCTTTTGAATGTTGGATTAATATAATAATATGTCTGTACAAAAATCTGTTTATGAAGCTAGTTTAGCAGAATATAGTAATCATATAGCAGCGATCGCCCTACTCAAAAACCATCGTCCTTACTGGGAAATGATTCCTAGTCTACGTCGTCCATCGGAAAGTGTCATTACTATTACTTTACCTGTTGTCAGACTGCGTGACTTAGAAGCTAAAACTTCACAAACAATGGCTTTACCTTGTGATATTGCCATGATTATGTGTGACCCAGAATGGAAAATCAAAACAGATGTAGAAATTTTATTATTTATTCATCGTCCTGATGAGGATTTTTCTGATTTTTTGGGAAGATGGAGACAAACTGAAGTTTTGTTGGATAAACAATATGAATGGATCATGCACCCCCGTCATAGTCATATTTTAAGCGAAGGTGCAAATAGTGTTTATCCTTTGTTTGTGATTTTTCCTGAAACCCCGCAACGCATTCAACGAGGTTTAATAGGTGCATATTTACCTTTTGTCATACAAACTCCAACTATTTTGGATGAGGAAAAGGAAGAACAAGAAGAATATCAAGAATCTTACAGCAGGAGTCAGGAGTAAGAATAATTTTAAATTTTAGATTTTAGATTTTAGATTGTAAGTAGTTAAATACAATCCAAAATCCAAAATCCAAAATCCAAAATTGAAACCCCTATTTTACAAATTTAGGCATTATTTCCGCTGCGGTAAATAGGCCATTAAGGCCTCTTTGATGTAGTTCTTGACCGGCTTTTAAATAACCAAAGGCAGGACCACAAACGTTAGCGGCCATGCTGGTTTCATCACCTAATGTAAAGGTGTGGGTGGAAATTTTACCCTCAAAAGTACGTCCGGTAATTTTCACATTGGTACTTAAAGGTTTTTTGGGGTTGCGGGTATCAACTACACCACCAACTGTAACGCGATCGCGTGAACAAATTCCGGCAATTTCTAACATTACATCATCGGCGTGTTCCATGTTTTCCAAAGTTAACACACCGTTAGTTTTATCTAATAATGCTTCTACTTCTGCATCAGTCATTGCTCTAGCAGTTTCTACAGTATAACCGGGTATATGTCCGATATCTTCCCGAACTGTGGCACGATAAGCTTCCCAGTTAGCAATACCCACACCAAAGGTAATAACTACACTGTGAATTTCTGCGTAACTTTGAGCAGCTAAAGCGGCGGCGGCGGTTAATAGTCCAGGGGTTGCACCACAACCGGTCATGTAGGTAATACCTGCTGCTTGCAGTTCGTCTTTCATTGCTAACAGTTGTTCTACGGCACTAGTGCGTTTGATAGCATCAACTAATACACCTTTCCAACCAGCTTGGATAAATTGTTTGGTGACGTTGGGGATAAAGTCGTTAGGAAGGTTGGGTAAAGCGAGGAAATAACCATCTACAGCGTCACCTGTGGCTTGAATAAGGTCTTGAATGCTGTTGTTGCTTAATGTTCCAAAGGGTTCTAAATAACCGACTGTTCCTTGTTTTTGGTAGGTGCTGATGCAAGCGTCGGTGTTTAAGCCTTCTGTAGAGTATGCGTAGCCTTTTTGATCTGCGGCGGCTACGAGGATCATTTCTCGTTTGCTGGAGAGGAGTTTTGCTGCTGCTTGACCGAGTCCACCAAAACCAAGGACTCCGACGCGGATGGGTTGTTTGTTCATTGTGTTTTTTCTCTGTATGGTTAATGGTTAATTATGCTTTATTTTGATTAAAGTTTCGCGCAAAGATGGGAAGGAGCAAAGGCGCAAAGAAGATACCTTGATTTAGAATATAGTGATAATGGGGTTTTGAAATCTTCTTGTTCTTCTGCACCACTTAAAAATAAGACATTATACCATCAATTCCATGCCAGCTAAGGACATCTATCACAACACTGTAAAAAATGCACTTATCAAAGATGGTTGGAAAATTATCCATGATCCTTTGCGGATTCGTTTAGCAAGAGGTAAAAATTTATTTGTTGATTTAGGTGCTGAAAGATTGTTAGCAGCAGAACGAGAAACCGAAAAAATAGCTGTTGAGGTGAAAAGTTTTACTCGACCTTCGGATATAAAAGATTTGGAAGATGCTGTTGGTCAATTTGTTTTATATGATCATTTATTAGCACGTTATTATCCCGAATATAAATTGTTTTTGGCTGTGACTGAAAGCACCTGTAGAACAGTTTTTGAAGAAGAAGCTGGTCAAACTTTAATTGAAGATGGTGTAATTCGGTTATTTAGTTTTGATGCTGAACAGGAGGTAATTGTCAAATGGATTCCTTAACTAATCAATATCGTCAGATTATTAAAAATGTTCTTGAAGAATATGCAGATTTTTTTGGTAATGATGCACAGGTGAAGGTGGAAATAGTGTTAGATGAGAAAAATGATCATTATTTATTAGTAGAAACTGGTTGGGAAAATGGTTATCGGATCTATGGATGTTTATTACATTTTGATTTAATTGATGGTAAGGTTTGGATTCAACATGATGGTACTGAGGAGGGGGTTGCTAATGATTTGGTGGCTGCGGGAATACCAAAATCACATATTATTTTAGGGTTTAAAGCGCCTGAAATCAGGAAATATACGGAGTTTGCTGTTTTTTAGGTAAGTTAGATTTATCTACAGGTGTAAATAGTATAACAACACTTGGGTATTAATACTTTTGTAAATACTTGTTAAAACAAACTATGTTTAATCTGGGTGTTATTTAAGGTGCTAACTAATATTAAAAAACACTTTGTTTATATGACAAATATAATCAAATTGTAAATAGTCTACATCTAAAAAATAAACATTTTGATTGATGAATTTTTGAGGGAATTTATTTATGGCATCTAAGAGTCAAGCACAAAGTATTTTACAGGAAAAATATGGAATTAATAAAAGCATCAGTGAATCATTCAATCAGGAAGAATGTGAAAAATTACTAATTATCCTTGATGCTGAACCTATTGCAATTAAGTTAGTGGAATCATTAAATTTGCAAAATAAAAAACTCATGGAAGTTAATAGTCAGCTACAAAAAGATAATAAATATTTGAAAAATATAGTAGATCAAATAAAACTCAAATTAACAGCTGATATAAAAAACTTATTAAAGTCAGACAGTGAAATTCGTAAAGGTTTAATCAAGTTATTACAATCTATACAGGGTTAAGTATTGTTATGGTTAATAAGAAAAGCAGTGAGAAAATCTTTCAAGGAATGAGTTATCGTGAAATTCAAAAACATAACTCACAAAATAGAATTAAATTATCTCCAGAAGATCAAAAATGGTTAAAAGAAAATGGTTATAAAAATCTTGGTTGGGATAATGTTATTAACCTTTACAACACCATTCAAGATTTTTTAGTGAAGTATCAGGTAGAAGATTTAACCCTGGAAGAATTATTTTTAGAAGCTGATCGTATTGGTAATAAATATCTAACAGAGGAAGAAATACAAGATTTTCAGCAAGAACTAGCAAAAGAACTTAATGAAATTTCAGAAGAGATAGATAAACAATTTCCTCAAACAGAAATAGAAATTATTGATTTTAGTCAAAATTCTAAATCTAAACCTAAAAAGAAACGCAATCAAAAAACTTACAGAACAGTAAAATTCTAGGAATAATAAATATGAATTTACAAAATAAAGATATTCGTGAATTATTTAAACTTGCAGATAAGATTGGTAAAAAGCGATATAACAGGTTAACTGAACAAGATTTGGAGAATTACAGAAAATTTGATCATTGGAGATATATTAATGGTGATTCAGAATATGGCATAACTATAAAGACTTCCCCGATTTTGGGTAGTTAGTGGTACATAAATTACCAACGCTCGTGGTGGGTCAGGATCATCACGAGATACAATCACAATTGGGCGTGTTTTTGCAGCTATACCCAAGTCTGCAAGCCAAACTTCACCAAGCTTAGGGTTCATCTAACAAATCCAACACTTCTTGTTCTACTGTACGAGTTCTGAGAATGTCTAAAACATCTTGATCTGCCATTTCGATAATTTCTAGAATACAACGGCGAACTTGATCTGCTACGGCTGGTTGCCAGTAATTTAACTTTGTATTTAGTTCTTCAATTAAAGCATCCATAATAATTCTGTATACTTCTAAATATCAATATTAAACTAATTTTCAACCAAAGTACATTTCTAATTAATAATTTGATATACAATAATATCTAGAAACCTTGCCCAAAATATACAGTTATGGCGATAGTTGTTTCCCTTAGTCCAGAATTAGAAGCTAGACTGCGAGAGAAAGCAGCACAGCAAGGACAAGATATTAGTTTTGTTGCGGCTGAATTGTTGGAGAATATCCTAGACTGGGAATTACAAGACTCAGAAGCAGCTATTCAGGGTATTCAGCAAGGATTAGAAGACTTTGAAGCAGGTCGTTTTCGTTCCTTTGATGATTTTGCCCAAGAACAACGTCGCAAGTATAACCTGCCTGGGGATTCATGAAATACCGTATTGAAATCTCTAGCACAGCAGAAACAGAAGCAGACAAATCATTTTTACAGTTGTCTCAAATCACTTCTCCTGAAAAAGCAAGCCAGTGGTATGCAGGTTTACTACGATTAATTCAGTCTTTATCACAAATGCCAAAACGATGTTCTTTAGCTAGAGAAAATTATTATTTTAGTCAAGAAATGCGTCAGATAATTTATGGGAAAGGACGCAACGCATACAGAATAATTTTCACAATTATAGAAGAAAAGGAAGTTTCTACAGTTCGTATTCTTCATATTCGTCACGCCGCACAGCAGACAATTGGCGAAGCACCAGATGAATCTGATGCAACCTAAAATTAGGCTTTAACATTGATGTAGAATAAAAGTAACACTCCTGAGAATAAATAAGTTTTTGGAATTATATTATTATAATAATTATTATCTACAACCAACTTAACCAAAATAACTATGAGTATCAGTCTCACCCCTAAACAAGAACACTTTATTCAAACAAAACTGCAAACTGGAAAGTACCACTCTGTAGAAGAAGTTATAGAAATTGCCCTCCAGTTGCTAGATGAATATGATCGCGCTGAGTCAGAATGGGTTAAAGAAGTGCGCGAAAAAATTGATGATGCGATCGCTATTTCAGAACATACAGCACCTATTGACGGTGAAACATTTGTAAATCAGATTTTAGATCGTTTTCAGCAACAACGACAGGTACAAAAATGAATCGTTACGTTATTAATATTCTCGCTAGTCGTGACTTAAATGAAATTGCTGAATATTTCTCCCAAAACAACCTAGAAGCAGGTGAAAAATTTTTTCAGGAATTTAACCGCAAATGTCAACAATTAGTTTCTTTTCCCAACAGTGGTAAAAGCTATTCAGAAATACGTAATGATTTGTGAGGTTTACCCCTCGAAGGTTATATAATTTTTTATAGAGTATTGGATGATGGGATTGAAATTTTGCGAGTAGTGAGTGGTCGTCGTAATCTTCCATCTGTTTTTGATGATTCTCCATAAAATAAATAGGATCAACTTTACTAGATCCTATGCTTCACTAACGCATTTTCAATATAGAGTAGAAAGAAAGTATGATAAATTCGGTTAACTTTGTTAACAACGATTTACCAAAAGCTGTAAAATCTCATTGATCACTTTCCATAGATTACATTTGACAAGAATTACATGAAATTTGAGTGGGACGAAAATAAAGCTGCGAAAAACTTATCAAAATATGGAGTTTCCTTTCAAGAGGCCGAAACAGTTTTTAATGACCCACTTTATATAGATTTTTACGATCCAGATCATTCTATAGATGAACAACGTTATCTTATAGTTGGACAGTCAAATAAAGGACGCTTATTAATTGTTTCCTATACAGAAAGAAAAGACTCTATCCGGTTAATTAGTGCTAGACTTGTAACACGAACTGAAAGAGAAGCTTATGAACAGGGATAACTTAGAAATGGAAGACGAACTCAAACCAGAATATGACTTAAAAAGTCTACGGGTAAGGAAATTAGGTACTGAACGTAAAAGCTTTGCTGGGTTGACAGTGCGTTTAGAACCTGATGTAGCAGAAATGTTTCCTAGTGCGGAAGCAGTGAATGAAGCTTTAAGATTTTTAATTAAAGTTATGAAAGAAAATCAAATTTCTACAGCTATCAACAGCAATACATCATTGGAAAAAATGGACTAATTTTTTCATTTTCTGCTACATTACTAATCATTGCTTTTTCAACTTCCTCCAAAAATGTAATTACTTACTCTCTCCTAACCGACTGGAGTACCACTCATCACTTCAGGATAAACGCTGATAACTGAAGTATTGTTAGACAGAGTTTTTTCAAATTGCTGAAGTTTTACCCATCTCTCAAGATGTTTTAAACCAAGCAGTCATTTTGCGACAACAGAAAAAAATGCTGAACAAATATAAAACCTAGATAAATCAAAGGTTTGAGGCTGAACAAAAGGAAATAAAGTGCAAGATTTTTCAAGGGTATACCTGAAAAACCGTGCATTTTGAAACCAAGAAATCCCAAAATGGGGGGATGACAGATAGCTAAAACTGTTCCCTGTTCCCTGTTAAGAGTTCCCTGCCTCCACGAAAAGACTTTCTCAGCAAACCCTAGTTAGCTTTTTTGTATCGGATGAGTTTGATCTGCGATCAATAAATTATTACCCATTCCCCATTTTCTATTACTTACCCGTTAATTTCACCAAACCAATACCACCAAAATAAAGCCCTAAAACCGCACCTGCTAATAAACTTTGAGTTAAAGGATCAGTAGAAGGTGTTAACACCGCACCCAAAACCACTGCAAACATAATCACAAACCGCCAACCGGCTAACATTTGATTTGAAGAAACAATACCTAAATTACTTAACAATAATTGAATAACGGGAACTTGAAATGCTAAACCGGTACTGAATAACAACAATAATACAAATTCAAAATATTTTTCAATTGACCATAGTTGTTCTACCACATCAGCACCGTAGCTAACAAAAAAGTTTAATGCTGCGGGAATAAGTAGAAAATAAGCAAATACCAACCCACCCAAAAATAAAATACTTGAACCAAAAACTATCGGTGCTAATAAACGACGTTCACGACGAGTCAAACCGGGTAATACAAATTGCACAATTTGGTAAAGTATAAAAGGAGTGGCCAGGACTAAACCACTGTAACCAGCTACTTTTAAGGAAACAAAGAAATATTCTCCCGGTGCTAGTTGCAGAAATTTAATACCGTTTGCAGGAACTTCCAGTATTTGTACAAGTGGTTTAACAACGACAAAGCAACCAACTACACATACCGCTACAGCTATTAAAGAATAAAAAATGCGCGATCGCAATTCTTCCAGATGATCGAAAAACGACATTTCTACTTCATCTGGTAACTCGTCTAAGGGATCAACTGTTGAGTTATTGTATCCTTCTTTGTCAACATTGGGAGAATTAATAGTATCTATGTCTGGTGATGATGTCATGAGTCAGTTTCTAGGCAACATTCCTTAACTATTTTATCTTCCAGCGCGACTAGCAACAGAGGTTTTCTTGGTTTTGGGAAATGGAGATCGAGGAGTCAGGATATCGAGGAGTCAGGATATCAAGGAGTTGTGAACTACCCAAACCCGCTTACATTTTGGTCTTATCAGCAATCACCAATCACCAATCACCCATTACCCATCACCAATCACCCATCACCCATTACCAATCAACATTACTGCTGCGGTAATTTCGGTTGTTGTTCTGAGTATTTAGCTACTAAAGCAGAAATTGACGGATTATACAACCGCAGATAATTCCAATAGTTGCCAAATACCAACCGCACATAGTTCCTAGTTTCACCAAAAGGTATTTCTTCTACAAACTCATCTGGATCTTGTTTAGGCATGGTTCGTAACCATTTGGCTACGTTACCCGGTCCTGCGTTGTAGCTGGCGATCGCTAACATGGAATTATTACCATATTGCTGATGGGTATGATCCAAATACCATGTACCCAACATAATATTATCATTGGGGTTTTCCAAATTGAGGTTTTTGATATCCATACCAATTTGTGGTGCTATCCATGCAGCGGTACTGGGCATTACCTGCATTAAACCAGTCGCACCAACCACAGATTTAATTTTTGGTTGAAACATTGACTCTTGGCGCATCAATGCTGTAACTAGCAAAGGATTAAGTTGACGTGATAAAGACCATTTTTGTATTTCTTGAAAATAGGGAAACGGATAACGGGCTTGCCAATAGGTGATTTCTTTACTTAAAGCGGCAAATTCTGCTTGTTCCTCTGGTGTTTCCCGATCTTCTAATTTAGATATCTTAGCAATACCAATCAGATTTTCACCCTTTGCTAACCGCATCAACCCTTCCGTAAATTGTTCGGCTACAGTAGGTTGACTGTTATTTTTAAATGCTGTTTCCCACTCATACCAAGCATCTCGATCCTGTCCTAACAAATACAATTCTTTAAAGGTATCAGAACCCGCTGGAGGTACGGGACGTTGGGGCGGGATAATTTCTGGATTGATCAACCGCAGGTTATTAAAATCACCTACATCTAAACCTAAAATACTAGCAGCCCGCCAAGCATAATAAGATTGGGGAAATTGAATCAGTACATACTCGTAGGCTTTCCGTGCATCTTCCTGTTTACCTAGTAAAGTTGCCCATTTTCCTACCCAAAAACTGGCTCTGGGAGCTAAAATACTCCTGGGATTTTCTGTAGCGATTGGTTGCGCCCATTGCCATGCACCTACATAATCTCTATTTTTGGCTTTATTGAGGGCATTTTTCCAGCGATATTCTGCTGCTGCTTCCGAGTTGCTATATCTACCTAACAATAATTTCCAGGTTTCTGTAGCGGCCTGATTATCTTTAAGCGACTCTAGCAGTTTAGCTTTTTGTTCCAGTGCCTGGGGTGCTTGTTTGGGAAACTTATTAATAATTTGGTCAAGATAAGATATGGCAGCTTTACCAGGGGTGATTTCTGCTAATCTTAATAAGGCTGTTCCCGTTTCTTCATCATCGGGAAATTGTTGGATTTGTTGCTTATAAATAGTAATTGCTTGATCTCGTTTTTTATCTATTTGTAAACCTCTAGCCCTACGATAAATGTTTTTAGCTGATTTTGGAGCTTTAGCATAAGCACTGGCAGCCTTAGCAAATTGGTTATTTTCCCAATATACTGAACCGATGAGATCCCAATCTGCGGCTGTGAGTTGGGGCTGTTTAGCTAACTGATCTAAAATACCAGTAATTCCTGGCTCATCAGAGGCATATTTAGCTAAGATTAATTTTAACTTGGGTTGATTGGGGTTTTCTCGTAGGCGTTTGCGGATAATTTCCCAGGTGAGGGGATGGGAAGGAAATTGAGCGATCGCCTGTTCATGTAGCTTTGGCAACCCAATCAAATATATAGCTTTAACTACCGCTGCATCTTGAGGATAATCTTTTAACACTTTTTGCCGCAGATCCGAAGCTTTGCCTTTTTCACCCAGAATATCTTGTGCTTGGGCTTGTTTGAGTAAAATGTATGGTGCTAAAACAGGATAGTCTTTCTCTAGACCTTCTAGCAATGTCAGGGCTTTTTTACCTTGATTAGTTTCTATATAATCACTTGCTAACAGATAACGCGCTCTTTCTCTTTCCGGTGAACTGCCATTCTCCGCAATTTCCGCCAGTTTTGCCGCCCGTTCCGGTAAAGATTGTGATACCAAACGAAATACAACTGACTGGGATTTATTAGCCTCAGATAATTTCTCAGGCTGACTCTGACTCAAGTTTAACCATTTACTCAAGGTTTTTCCAGCTTCTGGGGCTGATATCATACCCCCGACTAAAAAGGCACATAGCCCAGCACCAGCAATCAAATAAATTTGCTTGTTTTGTAGTTTCTTTAGCATGGATACCCGCTTTTAGTCTAGCTTCTGGAAAAGAAAGATTCCGATCAGTTTCTTGCCACTTTAACACTATTGACTGGAAATGTTGTAGCAGTTAGGCAAAATATGACTAAAAACCTGATTTTTGCCTAAGGGTAATTCATGAATTAAGCTGTTACGCAGCTAAATTTTATAATCCTAATATTGTTAAGTCTTGTGGTGCGGGCATCTTGCCCGCTAGACTTATACAAATTAAATGCACAACAGCTTAGTTTGATGATGACACGGAAGCTTGATTTTCAAAAGATGAGTCGCAAAGAACTGAGAACTTATATACTCACCCACCGTGAGGACGAGGAAGCTTGACGCAACTTTTATAAGAAATAATGGACAATTAATAAAAACTTAATTTACTCCCGAAACTCTTGTTAATAAAAACTTGCACATTGGTGACAAGTTACATTTATTTATCATTTGTTAATAAGCAATAATACTTACAAAAATTTTGAAAATTAAGGTTAAAAACACTATCTTGAGGATGTGATCGCATACTTAATGTATTAATCGGTATTAATGTTAATTAAATCACATAAATTTTGCCTAAATTTAAATAAAATTACTAATTGACAAAGGCAGTTTTGATTTAAATTGTTACTAATTGACAATTCCAGGTTATTCTCTTACGTCGAACTCAGATTATAGAAGGATGGGGTATTACGGCGATTTTCGATAAAGTATTTTCAGCATCTTAATGAATTTTAATATACTGTATAATGAACTACTTATAAGATAAATAATAATACAGTATTTATACTATTTATTGTGGGGGGGGGGGGAGGTGCTAATATACACTTTCTAGAAAAGTTCACTCAATTGACTTCTACCTTTTCTAAAAACTTTCAGGAGATAGTAGGGTTAATTCATAAATTACCCCTACATCAAAACCAGGTTTTTAGTCAAATCTTGGGTAAGGAAATAACCCCTACTAGGGATTTGAACATAAGAACCATGTTTTTAGTCCAATGTTGCGTAAGTCCTAACAAAAAGAAGTGGGAAGACAATTTAAAGTCAACACATCTAGAGTTAAACTACTGTAGTTTTTTAATTTGTAAATACGGAGTTACAATGTCTTTACAGCGTTTTTTAATTGCTTCTAGCTTAATTCTTAGTCCCCTTGCTGCCATTGGTTTTCAATCAGCAGCCTTTGCTGGTACAGACAGTACCAATATTATTATTGGTGGCACTGTTGCTCCTGTTATTGATATTGAGGCATCAGCAACCGCCGATGCTGCACAGTTACCTTTATCTACAGCAGGGCAACAGACTGTCAAAATTGCTGACCTTACTCTTAATAGTAACAATTTTTCTGGTGTAACCTTAACTCTAAGCTCGACAAATGGCGGTTTGTTGGTTGATAGTAATGATCCTGAAAATGCTGTTTATTACGAAGTTGACCTAACTGGTAACGATGGTCAACCCGGTGCTTTTCGTGCCTTAAATGCTTTCAGCCAGTCGGTGGGGTCCCCTCAGACAGATTTATACATTCGGATTAGCAACCCAAATGTACCAAAACAAGGTAACTACAGTGATACTATAACCCTAACAGTAACTGATAATTAAGCTTTTCACTGATTTTAGGTTTTAGTTTTAGCCTGTTTTAAAGCAATCGGGTTTCCTATGGTGATGCGTATTCATCAACGTCGCATTAACTATTTTAGAAACCCGTTTTGTGTATCTTTCTGAAGGTTTTTTACCTCAAATTAGTTAATCTAACTTCAAATAAACCTAACCCCCCAACCGCCTTCCCTGTTAGGGAAGAGGGAGTGAAAGCCTCTCTTCTGGCAGGAGAGGGAGAGGGGTTTTGCGTTTAATTAAGTTGACCTACTTAATAATAATTAAATCATGAAAATTTCAATTCAACAGTTTCTTGCTTTTATTGTTTTTGTAATATTAAGTACCATTTCCCCTGCATTAGCTTTCAAATTAGACCCAATTTCTAGGGTATTTGCACCGGCAGGAGCAGGTGCTACCCAGTCTTATAAAATTATTAATGATAGCTCAGAACAAATCGCCGTTGAACTGTCAATGGTGAAGCGAACAATCAGCATAGATGGTAAAGAAACCACCGAAAAAGCTGATGATGATTTTTTAGTTTTTCCATCCCAAATCATCCTACCACCCCAAGGTGTGCAATCTGTGCGTGTTACCTGGTTAGGTAATTCCAACCCAGAAAAAGAACTGTATTATCGCATTGTGGCTGAACAATTACCAATTAACTTAAAAAAACCAGAACCATCAGCACCCCAAACAGCACAAGGAGGGGTAAAAATGATGTTTCGTTACATGGGTTCAGTGTATATTCGCCCCAAAAATGTACAGTCTAAAGTTGTACTGAATGCCATTACTCACGAAAAAGGAAAAGACGGAAATGACCGCTTAGTAATTACTTTTGATAATCAGGGTACTCGCCGTGCTGTATTATCAGAATTAAATTTAAACTTAACTAGCGAAAAAGGCAGTCAAATTAATCTCAAATCAGAAGAGTTACAAGGTGTGAATAATGGGGTAATTTTGGCAGGAAATCAACGACGGTTTTCTATTCCTTGGCCTAAACAATTACCTGTGGGCAAGGTAACAGGAACATTTACATTTAAAGATGTTGAATAATCAAGAATATCAACCCCTTTGTCAAGCTCTCCTCAGAGGATGTTTGAAAAGATCCCCCTAAATCCCCCTTTTTAAGGGGGACTTTGAAGAATTTAGCCCCCCTTTTTAAGGGGGACTTTGAAGAATTTAGCCCCCCTTTTTAAGGGGGGTTGGGGGGATCTCGACAAAACCTAATACTTCTCAGACATTCTCTTAGAACAATCTTCCGTAAGTGTCAATCATCTTCAAAAAGAAATTTATGTGTTGAATGAAACTAAGATTAAATCCTAGTAAATTAAGATTATTTATATTTTTTTGTTTAATCTCAAGTTTATTTAATTCTGCACCAAGTTTAGGGCAAGATTCACCTTCTCCATCGCCCAGTTTAGCTCCTGAAAAGCAAAGCCAAGACCCAACATTTGAGGAAATTTTTAAGAAACCCCGGAACGAAAACCAGAGAGTAATTGTTCCATTTTTTATTGATGGACAACAAAGAGGACAAGTATTGCTGACCTTGGGAAATAGTCCCACAGTTCGCATTCAAGCAGCACCTTTGTTAGCAGAAACAGAAAAAGTTATTCGTCCAGATATCCAAGGAAAACTGACAAGTGCGGTTGATAATGAAGGTAATTTAAGCCTAGAAATTTTGCTAGAAAATGGCTTACAAGCAACTTTTGATCGCTCTAAATTAGAATTACAGATTCAAGTTCCTCCTGCTCAACTTCGCACCAATGTAGCTAATTTAAATGCTGGCAGATTACCCCCTGATAGTGAAAAAGCTTTGCTTCCTAGCACTTTTAGCGGTTATGTCAATTTTCGCGCTGATAAAGATTATATTTGGTCTGGTTCAGGACAAACAAATATAGGATTGCAACCTTTACGTTTAGCTGTAGATGGTACATTGAATTATAAAAACTGGGTGTTTGAGGGACGCGGCAATTTTACAGAAGCAAGAAAACCTGCTTTGATTAGGGGAGATTTGCGAGTAGTGCGAGATGCACCAGCAGAAGCTTTACGTTATGTAGTGGGGGATCTTGCTCTTCCCATTACAGGTTATCAAAATAGTAAGCCTCAACTGGGAATTTCTGTTGCCAAAAATTTTAGTTTACAACCTTATTTAGTCACTCGACCTATTAGCCAATTTGAGTTTTTCTTAGAAAAAGATTCATTAGTTGATGTATTAGTTAATGGGAGATTACAACGAACTTTACAGTTACCAGCAGGAAAACAAGATATTCGGGATTTGCCTTTGAATACGGGTACTAATGATGTAGAGTTAGTGATTAAAGATGATGTGGGTCGGGTGCAAAGATTAAATTTTTATAAACCAGTGGCGGGGGATTTATTAGCACCTGGAGTACAGCAATTTGCCTATAGTTTGGGTGTTCCATCTATTGAAAGTAATGGCGATCGCACTTATGATTTTACTCAACCAATTTTGACTTTATCCCACCGTTTAGGTCTAACTAATCAATTCACAGGAGGTACTTATATACAAGCAGATTTTCAACAACAACTTGCTGGTTTGGAGGGAATTTTTGCTACCAATTATGGTAACTTGGGCTGGGATCTTGCCCTCAGTCACGATCAGCAATTAGGAATTGATTATGCTGGTAAGTTACGTTATGAATACTTACAAGTTGGGGAAAATAATCCATCTCAACGTTCTTTTCGATTAACTGTAGAATCTAAAGGACGAAATTTTGTTAGAGTGGGAGAAGCGAAACCACGTAACGATTTTTTATATGATATTACTGCTAATTATAGTCAAAAATTATTCGGAGATATGAGAGGAAATCTGAGTACCAGATATCAATTTGGGCGAGATATTCCTAATACTTATAGATTTTCTCTTGGTCTTTCTAGAACTTTCCGCAATGGGTTAAATGTAAATCTCAATCTCAGTCAAAATCTTGATCGGACAGGTTTTGCAGAACAACGTGCTAACATTAATTTTTCTTGGACTTTACCCCGAAGCCGTCAATCAATCCAAGCATCATCTAATATCAATAATAAAGGAGAACCTGCTAATCGTCTCAACTGGAATTATAACCCGTTGCGAACTATCGGCACGCCTAAACCTTCCCTGAGTTTAACCCAAAATAATCGGAGTTATAATTTTAACGGGCGATTATCTTATACAGGTTATCGTTTTGATGGGAATTTATCTCATGATGCGGTTTTTCCTAGAAATGGAAATAATGCGATCGCTAATACTACTAAATTCAATTTTGGTACTGCTTTAGTATTTGCCGATGGTTATTTTGGCTGGTCACGTCCTCTGAATAATAGTTTTGCTTTAGTAATTCCCAAAGACGGTATTAAAGGTCAAGAAATCGGTATTAATCCTAGTTCCGGTGGTTATACTACTCGCATTGATAATTTAGGATTTGGTGTAGTGCCAAATTTAAGTCCTTATAATATTTCTACTGTGATCATTGATGCACCTAATTTACCTGTGGGAATGGATTTAGGCGATCGCGTCATCAAAGTTTTGCCAAGTTATAACAGTGGTACATTGGTGCGAGTGGGAACAGATGCTACCGTTTTCTTGCGAGGGGTATTATTGAATGCTAATGGTGAACCTATTTCTTTACAATCAGCAGAGATTATTGCTGTGGGCGATCGCAATTGGCAACCAGTTACTATATTTACCAATAAATCAGGTAAGTTTGCTACTTCTGGATTAAAACCAGGACGTTATGAAATTCGCTTATTTACCAATCCTCCAGCGGTGATTCCTTTTGCAATTCCATCTGATGCTAAGGGAATATACGATGTTGGTACACTGAAAATTACTCCCAAGTAAAGTTTAGATATCAAATTTTTACCCCCCTTAGAGGATGTTTGAAAAGTTTTTAATGTATAAATAAACCCCTCTCCAAACCTCTCCCCGCGTCGGGGAGAGGCTTTGAAACCCCCATTCCAGCAACAAAAGTTTTTCCGCTTCCCTCTCCTTGTAGGAGAGGGTTAGGGAGAGGTAGGGAAGGGGGGAAG